>NZ_JBSVWF010000005.1:0-181872 GCF_054071635.1 Pseudomonas sp. SDO52101_S400
TTCGCGAGCAAGCCCGCTCCCACTGGCGATACGCGGCGTCTTGTCACTTCGGAGAACGATCATGTTTCAAGCTGCACGACTGACCCAAATCACACTGGCGCTGCTTTTGAGCCTCACCGCCGCCAGCACCCTGGCCGCCATCTCGCCCCAGCAAGCCGAACAACTGAAAACCACGCTGACCCCCATGGGCGCCGAGCGCGCCGGCAACGCGGCCGGCACCATCCCGGCCTGGACCGGCGGCATCACCCAGGCACCGGCCGGCTACAAACCCGGCCAACATCACCTTGATCCGTACGCGGCGGACAAACCGCTGTTCACCATCACCAAGGCCAATCTCGACCAATACAAGGCGCATCTCAGCCCCGGTCAGATCGCCCTGTTCAACAGCTATCCCGACACCTTCCAGATGCCGGTCTACCCTTCGCGTCGATCCGGCTCCGCACCGCAGTGGCTGTATGACAACACCCTGAAAAATGCGACCTCGGCCAAGTTGCTGGAGGGCGGCAGCGGATTCGCCGATGCCTATGGCGGCGTGCCGTTTCCGGTGCCCAAGGACGGGGTCGAAGTGTTGTGGAATCACATCACTCGCTATCGCGGTATCTACGTTGTTCGTCGCGCCTCCGAAGCACCGGTACAACGCAACGGAAGTTTCGCGCTGGTGACTTCGCAGCAGGAAGGTTTCTTCAACTACTACCGCCCGGGCGGCCAGTTCGCCGACCTGAAAAACATCCTGTTCTACTACCTCGCCTTCGTGAAAAGCCCGGCGCGTCTGGCCGGTGGCGCAGCGCTGGTTCACGAAACCCTGGACCAGCTCAAGGATGCCCGCCAGGCCTGGATCTATGACGCCGGCCAACGCCGCGTCCGCCGCGCACCGAACCTGGCGTACGACACGCCGATCGCATCCTCCGATGGCCTGCGCACCGCAGACGACACCGACCTGTTCAACGGCTCGCCGGACCGCTTCGACTGGAAGCTCAAGGGCAAGCAAGAGATCTACATTCCCTACAACAACTACAAAGTCGGCAGCCCCGACGTGAAATACGCCCAACTCCTGACCCCCGGCCACCTCAACCCGCAATACACCCGCTACGAGCTGCACCGGGTCTGGGTGGTCGAAGGCACGCTCAAGCCGGGCGCGCGGCATATCTATTCCAAACGCGTACTGTTCCTCGACGAAGACAGCTGGGGCGCCGCCCTGGTGGATCAATACGACGGGCGAGGGGAGCTGTGGCGCGTGTCGATGGCCTACCTGAAAAACTTCTACGACCTGCCCACCACCTGGAGCGCACTCGACGTTTTCCACGACTTGCAGGCCCGTCGGTACTACGTGCAGAACCTGGATAACGAAGAGGCCTCGACCGTCGACTTCTCGCAACCGGTGCCGGAGGATTCGTATTTCATGCCGTCGGCGTTGCGGCAGCGGGGGACGCGCTGAACAGGTAAATCGGCCGTTCGGCAGTTTTTCAAGTTTCAGCAAGAACCAGTGTGCTAGCCTGCAATCAATGATTTCATTGATTGCAGGAGGCATCATGGCCAGCATCACCATTCGAAACCTTGATGAAAAGCTCAAGGAGCAGTTGCGGATCACTGCCGCTCACAACGGACACTCCATGGAAGAAGAGGCTCGTCTGATACTCGGCCGGGCCTTGGCAACAGTTGATCGTGCCGGAGGTCTTGGAAGTCGGATACGTAATAGGTTCAGTGCTGTCGGCGGAGTGGATCTTGATCTGCCTGAGCGTTCAGAGAAAGCTGCCGGGGTGGATTTTTCTGAATGATAGTGCTCGATACCAACGTTCTTTCAGAGTTTATGCGCGTTGAACCTGAGACCCGGGTGCTTACCTGGGTTGATGCTCAACCCTCGATGGATTTGGCAATCAGCGCGATAACGGTGGCAGAAATACTCCACGGAATCGCGCGGCTTCCCTCGGGAAAGCGCAAACAAAATCTTGAAGCCCTTGCCATGGCGATGTTCGAAGAGGACTTCGCCGGACGAATTTTGCCCTTCGATGCGCATGCCGCCGTCGAATACGCGACACTGGTTGCAGATTGCGAGTCAAAGGGGAGAGCCGCATCGATGGCGGATGCGCAGATAGCAGCCATCTGTCGGACTCATGGAGTGCCGATTGCTACTCGCAATGTGAAGGACTTTGAGTTCAGCGGGGTAGAGGTAATCAACCCTTGGGTGACCGGAGCGATGGCGTAGTCGTTTTTAACACTCAAAAAAAGCCCGCGTCCGAAGTGATGATGAATCATTTCAGGCGCGGGCTTTTTGTTGTGAGTTGCTATTCGACGCTGAACATCAGACGCGGAAATGGCTCACCATCTGCTGCAACTGCCCACCCAACCGCGCGAGTTCAACACTCGACTTGGCCGTTTCATCACTCGCCGCCGCCGTCTGTTCCGACACGTCGCGGACGTTGATGATGCTGCGGCTGATTTCTTCGGCCACGGCGCTTTGCTGTTCGGCGGCAGCGGCGATCTGTTGGTTCATCGACTGGATGTTCGACACCGTGCGGGTGATGTTTTCCAGGGAATCGCCGGCCTTGCGGGTCAGGGCGACGCTGCTGTCGGTCAGGGCGCGGCTGTTGTTCATCACGGCGGCAACTTGCTGAGTGCCGTTCTGCAGACCGGCCACCAGACCTTCGATTTCCTCGGTGGATTTCTGGGTGCGCTGGGCCAGGCCACGGACTTCGTCGGCGACCACGGCAAAACCGCGACCGGCTTCACCGGCACGGGCGGCTTCGATGGCGGCGTTGAGGGCCAGCAGGTTGGTCTGTTCGGCGACGGCCTTGATCACGTCCATGACGCTGCCGATCTTGTCGCTTTCCTGTTGCAGCACGCTCATGGCTTCGGTGGAACGCACCACTTCGCTGGCCAGACGCTCGATCTGGGCGATGGCTTCGTTCACGACCTTGTCGCCTTCGCGGGCTTCGCCGTCAGCGGCGGCTGCGGCTTGCGAGGCTTCTTCGGCGTTGCGCGCGACTTCCTGCACGGTGGCAGTCATTTCGTGCATGGCGGTGGCCACCTGATCGGTCTCGATCTTCTGGCTGTTGACGCCGGCGCTGGTTTGCTCGGTGACGGCCGACAGTTCTTCGGCAGCACTGGCGATCTGGGTCACGCCGTCGCGGATGCCGCTGATCAGGTCACGCAGAGTCACGCCCATGCGCGCGATGCCTTGTTGCAGCACGCCGAGTTCGTCGCGGCGAGTAACGATCACGTTGTGGCTCAGGTCGCCGCTGGCGATGCGGTCGACCACGGCCATGGTTTCCTGCAGCGGGCGGGTGATCTGGCGGGTGATGATGAAGGCAGCGATGACGCCCACCAGCAAGGCCAGCAGGGTGCTGATCAGTTGCAGGGTGCGGGCCTGAGCGCTTTCCACGTCACGACGGTCGAGCTGGATCTGATACATCTGCTCGCTCAGGGTCACGATGGTGGCGCCCTGATCGGTCATTTCCTTGCGTGCCTGCACCGCCTCGGTGTTGGCGTTCTTGTAAGCCTGCAACGCGCTGCGGTAGTTGGTCAGCGCGGTTTCCAGCTGACGCAGGGCGTCTTGCTGAGTGTCGGCGAAGTGCGCGTTCAGTTGCTTGAGGCTGGCAATGGCCACGTCCAGCTGTCCGACGGCTTTCTGCTCGGTCTCGGCGTTGGTGGTGGCGGTGTAGCCGCGCACTTCATAGCGCGCCAGGATGAAGGCTTCCTTGGCGGCGGTAATGGCCTGGAACTGCTCGAAACGCTGTTCGCTCATGGCCATCTGCTGGACGCGGGTGCTGATCGATTCGATCAGGTTGTACGCGGTCTCGGCATTGACGCTCATGGTGTCGCGCGCCGTGTTGCCGGTGCGGTAGGCGTTGCGCATCTTGTTCAGGGACGTCTGGTACTCGGCGATGGTCGCCGCCTGCGCCTTGAGCAACTTGACGTTTTCCGGGCTCTTGAATTTGCCGATCAGCGCCTGCTGTTGCGCAGCGAAGCCGTCGAGAGTGGTCTGCACGTTCTGCGCGGCGGTTTCATCGCCGTTGGTCAGCATGTATTGCAGGCGCACCACGCGCAGCTTGGTCAGGCCAGAGTTGAGCTGGGTGATGTCACTCATCCAGTTGCTGCGGTCAATCAGGCCGCCCAGGCTGGTCCAGCCGGTCAGGGCCAGAATGCAGGTCAGGGCCAGGACGAGACCGAATCCCAGCCCCAGTTTGAGGTTCACGCTGATGTTGCCGAACCAGCTATTCATCACAATTCCTCCAGAAACGTTGTGCTTCTTGATCGTCGGTTAGGCTGGAAGATTGTTGTTTTTTTGAGCCAGCAAGGGTGTTAGCAGGACTGTATCGGCCGCAAATCCCGGAGCTGAAAGGATTTTGTCCGACGGAATTTGTAACAAGGGATCCCAAGACTTTTTTCACATGAGTTTCACCGGGCGCCCACGGGGGCGTCTGTACCTTCGCCGCATCAAATGACAGTGATATAGGCTGGCGAGGCGAATTTTTGTGGAATTGAGACTGAGTCTGTTCGGCGTCAAACGCTCGATCGATTTGAGTGGTTTGGCCCGTTTTCGAAACCTCGGGGTCGTACTGGCGGCCTCGGCGCTGGTGATTCCGTTGACCTTGTGGCTGCTGGCTCCGGCGGCGGTGCCAGACCTCGCTCACGGCAATGTGGCCGGCGCGCAGGCATTGGCGACCGGTTGGGCCAAGGGCGACATGATCGTGCTGGTGCGTCATGTCGAGCGCTGCGATCACTCCAAGGCCGCATGCCTGAGCGGCAATGACGGCATCACCGATCGTTCGCGCAGTGTCGCGGTCGCCGTCGGCGCGCAATTCGAGCGCCTGGGCCTGAACCATGCCGACATCTATAACAGCCCGATGACGCGCACCGTGCAGACCGCCGGTTACATGTTCAACCGGGCGACGACCGGTGAAGACTGGTTGATCAGTTGCAAGGGCCGCATGTTGCAGGACGCGCTCGCGCACAAGGTGCCGGGGCGTAACCTGATCCTGGTCACTCACAGCGAATGCATGGCGCAGATGGAGAAAGACCTCAAGGTCCCGGCCTCTACCCTTGGCTATGGTTCTTCACTGTTCGTTTCCGCTGCCAGCCCGGCGGCTCCAAAAATGCTCGGCTTCATCGAGGCCTCTGACTGGCGCACGGTGACCACCCGATGACTTCTCGCTTTTACGCTTACAACTTCGGCATCCCGCTGTTTTGTGCGGCGGTGGTGTTTCTGATGTTCGACATGACGAACATCGACATCGCCTTCAGCAACCTGCTGTTCGATCCGCTGACCAATACCTTCCCGCTCGACAAGATTCACTTCTTTGAAAAGCTGACCCACAAGTGGGCGCGGATCATTCCGAACTGGACCGCTGAAATCGCGCTGATCGGCGCGATGCTGTCGGTGATCTGGCCGTTGGTCAATCCGCAGAAGCGCCCGGGCCTCGCCGGGTTTCTGGAACGCTGCAAAGTGGCGCCGGTGCTGCGTTTTACCGCTGACCATCGCCGGGATTTTCTGTTTGTGGTGGTGGCCTTCGCGGTGTGTACCGGCGTGATTCACTTCCTCAAGGCCCACACCAGCGTTTACTGCCCGATCGAAACGACGCTGTACGGCGGCAAAATGGCTCACATCGAGTGGTACAGCAATTTCCAGCTGTTCCATGAAGCCGGTGACGGTCGTTGCTGGCCGGGCGGACATGCGTCCGGCGGTTTCACCATGCTGGCGCTGTATTTTGTCGCGCGTCGGTATCAGTGGCGATTCTCCAGCGCCTTGTTGTGGGGATCGCTGTTGCTCGGTTTCGTCTACGGCACCACGCGGGTCCTGCAGGGCTGGCACTACATGTCCCACACGTTCTGGGCCGGTATCTTTGTCTGGCTGGCGTGTTTGCTGACGGCGCTGGCGTTTTATGGACGGGCGCGTCTGGAGTTGCCGGTGCTGAGCAAGCGTGAGCGGCAGGTCTTCAGTGCTCAGCCTGAGGCTGCTCTCTGAAGCATCGCGATTGAAATGAAAAAACCGCCATGACCGGCGGTTTTTTTGTTGGTGCATCGCTGTATCAATAGCCTACGAAGTAGTACGCCTGGCGCCCGACCATCATGACCTTGAGCACCTTCAGCGGTGCGGCGGGTTCGCTGTCCCCTGACATCACCGCGATGTTGGAAGGCGAGGCACTGAGGAAGTCCTTTAATTGCGCATCGGTGTCCAGGCCCTTGAGGACGCTCTGGGTGTAGAACACGCTGGCGCCGCCGACCCGTTCGTTGGCCTGGAACAGTGCGACCTGATGGCCGCTGGCTTGCAGCGACTGGATGTGTTGGGTCAATGGCAGGAATGACAATTCCTTGTCTGCGTTTGGCAGTGCCCATTGCGCGGCGCCGAGGTAGCTGGCGATCACCACGGTCAGGATACCGGTCGCCAGTGCCTGACGATGACGGGCGATCCATCCGACAAACCCGCTGTTACGGTCCTTCAACCTGTCGAACAGTACGCCTGCATATTCCGCCGCAATCACCGCCGCCGCCGGTGTCATCGACATCAGGTACACCGTGCGTTTACTCGACGCCAGGGTCAGCATGATGAACTGCGCAACGATCCACAGGCTGAAAAACAGCAGGTAACGATTGGCCTTCAATTGTTTGCGGAAATGCCACAGCCCCAGGTACACCAGAATGTTCCAGGGCAGGAACGCTTCGGGCAGTTTGGCGATGTAGTAATAAAACGGTTCGTAGTGCCCAGCCTCTACGAACGACCCGCTGAAACGCCCGACGCTGTTAGTCAGCAGTACTTCTCTGACTGCCTGAGCGCCGCCGTGCTGATAGAGCACCGCGAGCCAGATCAGCAGCGGGATCAACCCGAGCGCTGTCAACAAACCGGGCCGCAACCACTCGGTCAGTTTGAAGCGCCTGTCCATCAGGTTGTCGGCCAGCAGGTAAGCAAAAATCACCACCCCCGGCATCGCCAGACCGAGCACGCCTTTGCTCAACGTGGCGATCGCGATCCCGACCACAAACAGCAGCGAATTGCCGAGGGTCGACGCTCGTTGCGCCTGGAAGAACGCCAACAGTGCCGTGGTCACGCCGAGCGCGAGCAAGGCATCCTCGCCAACCCCGCGCACGTTGCTCCAGTAACTGGCCATGGTTGCCAGCAGAATCCCCGCCGTCCACGCAATCGCTTTCGGTCGCCCGAAGCGCCGCAGCATGCCGTACAGAATCATCACGCTGAGCAGACCGGCCACCGCCGACGCCAGCCGCACCGCCCATGGAGAAACACCGAACACGCGCATGGCGCCGGCGTCCAGCCACAGACTCAGGGGCGGTTTTTCCAGAAACGGTTCGCCGAACAGACGGGGCGTCACCCAGTCATCGTCCAGATGCATCTCCATGGCGATGCCAGCGACGCGGGCCTCGGTGGAGCCTTGCAATTGATGGTTACCCAGCGCGAAGAAAAACAGCAGGGCGGCAAGCAGGAACAGGGAAGTGGCGGCACGCGACGACATAGGTTTCAGATAACCGGAAGGGGCGAGAGGCGTGAGCATACTTCGCCAATGCTTAACAAATTGTGAAACTCACGCAAGACGCCGCGACCAGCGCTGATCCGGTGCTTCGAATGCCGGATTGACCAGTGCCGTCAGCACATGGTCTTGCCAGCGTCCGGCAATGTTCAGATAAGCCTTGGCGTAGCCTTCTTTCTCGAACCCAAGGCGCTCAAGTAGCCGCGCACTACGTTCATTGCCGGGAATGTAATTGGCCATGATCCGGTGCAGGTTCTGGGTCTCGAACATGTAGGCGATCGCGGATTCCAGCGCCTCCTGCATCAGGCCCTGACCCTGATGGGCTGCATCGATGTGATAACCCAGATAACACGCCTGGAATGCGCCACGAATGATCCCGCTGAAATTGCACGCACCGATCATTTGCTGACCGTCCGGAGTCAGCAGCGCCATGTGCACCGCCAGCCCGGCATCGAAAGCGCTGGCCTGGACTTCGAGACGTCGGCGGATCTGTTCGGTGGAGAAGTAATCGGTGGTGCGAATCGGTGACCACGGGGCGAGATGGCGCAGGTTGCGTTGATAGAAATCGCTTTCCAGAGGCGCCTGATCCGGATCGAGCACCGCGAGCGTCAGGCGTTGGCAGGGCAGGGTCAACAGCGGCATTGGGGGCTCCGGGGATCGGGGTTGATCGCCAGAATTGCGCGGTGGGCTGCAAAACACAAACGCGTGGCCAAAACCCGGGCAAAAAAAAGCCCGCAGGAGAGCGGGCGAACCGTAGTTTCTTGAATGAGCGAGCGGACTTTACAGCTTTGGCGAAAGCGGAGCAGTGAAGAAAAATTCATCTCGCTGCACCTTAGCTCAAGACGCCAGGCCCCCTGATTTCGGCTCTTTCAAGAGGGTCAGTGGCAGATAACCGGCTTCGAATCGGCCGCCTGCTGCAATGGATCAAGCTTGTTCAGGGCGCTGCTGACCAGCATCTCCGCCAACCCCGCCAACTGATGCATCGCAACGATCCGCGCACGTTGCACCTCATCCGGTCGATGGACCAGATCATGCGCCATCATATTGAGTGCCGCGAGATTCTGGCTGGCGTGGGTCAACAGAGTGACCAGGTCGGCGTCGGGGCGCACGCTGAAGATCTGATCAACTGGAAGAAGCCGGGAATTGCGCCTGCGGGCAACGGTAATTGGCCGTTCGGAAGTCGAGATCGTCCTGGACTCGGCAACCGGGGAATTTTCGGATGGATCGGGGGTGTCTTTTTTCATGACCGGACTCCATGTGAGGGGTGATCCTTGCGCTGCGGCGGGGTAGTGCCGTTCACCTGTTTGTTGCGAGGGGTGGAGGGTAACCGGGTGGGGGCGGGGGGACTAGTTCATGGAAGTCGACGCGGGTTGAGGGAAATTTCCTAGGATGTTGACGGGGAGGATCGGAGCTTGCTCTTCGGATATGAATTTCCAGATGCGACAAGGCCCGTACTGGGCAGGCCTTGTCGTTGAAGAGGCAATTGAACTGATTAGGGAAGCCCCAATAAACATTGGCTTATCGTGGCTTTAAAGAACTCGGTATACAGATGGGTATACACAAAGCATTTTGTTTGCCCTCATAAGCTCGCGCATCAGTTGGGTTTCTTCGAAGCAGGTTCCTTCACTCGTAACTCTGTTTCACGGATGATCCGGCCTTTGACTCCATCTACTTTAAGTACCTTGGTGCCCATCAGGAGAAAGGTGGATTTGCTATCCGCGAGGATCAAGTAGCCAGTGAGCCTTTCGCCTTTATCAGTTATGACTGTATGAATATCATCCAGTCCTTTAGGCACTTCCTGATGCGTATATTCAGCGAAGTCTTTCAAGCCCATGTCTGCGCCATTCTGAACGCCTATTCCAGGAGCAAAAGAGATGAGCAGTAACGAGAAACCGATCCAGCTCGATAAGCCAATGATGACGCCTTCCTTCAGTCGTTTTGTGATGAGTAAAAGGAACAACGCGGATACGCAGATGTAAGCAGCAGCTAGTAGGCCAGGACCTAGCAAGGGTAATCGATGTGTGACGGACAAAGCGCCCGACAATATGTTTATGTATCCGTAAAGCAGCAGGGTAGGTGTGCCAAGGGTTAGCTCGTTCGTATCAATGCCAAACTGCTCGTAGTAACCGACCAGCAGCGAATATCCGATGATTAATAGAGCTGCCTGTGACACAACCGCCCCGTAAATCAAAAGCTTGAAAGCGAGCTCCGTGTTGACCTTCGGTTGATCCACCGGAGGCGCTGTTTCGGTCGCCACCGAGCAATCCCTCCCTAGGGGTAGCGTAAGATTGACGGGTGACATCAACTCAACCTTGATCCTCTTTTCCTTGTTCCAGAACACGGCAAATCCTTTGTTATTGGCAGACACGCGACGATACGCAGCCATTGGGATAGTTGCCAATGGTGAGGGTTACATTTTTGACCCGTGTACTCTGGCGATTGACGCGGTGTACAGGGTCGGAAAACCGCAAGGCTTCGGAAGTGAGACGCCTCTCAGCTTGCTGAATTTCAATGTTGAAATTTTAAGAATCTGGAAGCAGGTACCTCAATGTAAGGAAACGGCTCTTCCGGTGTTCGTGGGGGCCGGTGCACGGGTGTATACGCTTGAGCGATTAAGTCCCAGCGTTTGACTCGGGTTGCGATCCTTACGTCCTGATCGCTAAAGCACACGCTCCGGATGAGCCTCCTCTGGTGATAGACTTGCGATTTTGCCCGTACTCCGAGGAATTATTGCGTGAACACGGAAAATCATTCCCAGACGGCCGCGTTTCTATGGTCCATTGCCGATCTGCTGCGCGGTGACTTCAAGCAGTCCCAGTACGGTCGCATCATCCTGCCGTTCACCCTGCTACGCCGTATGGAATGCGTTCTGGCGCCCACCAAGGATGCCGTGATTCGCGAGTCCTACGCTCAGGAAGGCCGCCCGGATACCGTGCGCGAGATGTATATGCTGCGCGCCGCAGGCGGACTGCAGTTCTTCAATAGCTCCAAGCTAACTCTGGAAAGCCTGTCCGACACCCAGACTGCCGCCGACCTGATGAGCTACGTGCAGGCGTTCAGCAAGGATGCCCGCGAGATCTTCGAGCACTTCCACTTTGAGGATTTCGTCCAACAGCTGGAAACCGCCAACCTGCTGTATCAGGTGGTGCAACGTTTCGCTGCCACTGATCTCAGTCCTGAGCGCATCAGCAACTTCGGTATGGGCATCATCTTCGAGGAGCTGATTCGCAAGTTTGCGGAAAGCTCCAACGAAACAGCCGGGGAGCATTTCACTCCGCGCGATATCGTGCACCTGACTACCTCGCTGGTGATCACCGGGCAGGACGGGAAGCTCGCGCCCAACAACATCGTCACCATCTACGACCCAACCGCCGGCACCGGCGGCTTTCTGTCTGAGGGTGATGAGTACATCCAGTCCATCAGCGAAAATGTCAGCGTGTCGCTGCACGGCCAGGAGCTCAACCCCGAGTCCTACGCCATCTGCAAGGCCGATATGCTGATCAAGGGCCAGAAGGTCGAGAACATAAAGCTCGGCAATACCCTGTCCAACGACCAACTGACCGGCCCTGAACATCACTTCGACTTTATGCTCAGCAACCCGCCGTTCGGCGTGGAATGGAAAAAGGTGCAGAAGCAGATCACCGACGAGCACAGCCACAAGGGCTTCGACGGTCGTTTCGGCCCCGGCCTGCCGCGTGTGTCCGATGGCTCGCTTCTGTTCCTCCTGCACCTGGTTAGCAAGATGCGTGACCCGCGCGACGGTGGCTCGCGCATCGGCATCATCCTCAACGGCTCGCCGCTGTTTACCGGCGGTGCGGGTTCGGGTGAGTCGGAGATTCGCCGCTACCTGCTGCAGAATGATCTGGTTGAAGCCATCATCGCGCTGCCCACCGACATGTTCTACAACACCGGCATCGCTACCTATGTGTGGATACTCAGCAACCACAAGACCGCTGCGCGCCAGGGTAAGGTGCAGTTGATCGATGGCAGCCAGCACTACGCCAAAATGCGCAAGTCGCTGGGCAGCAAACGCCAGTACATCACCGAGGATCAAATCAGCGAGCTGGTGCGCCTGTATGGCAGCTTCGAGCAAACCGCACAGAGCAAAATCTTCCCCATCGACGCCTTCGGATACCGCCGTATCACCGTCGAGCGCCCGCTGCGGCTGAACTTCCAAACCAGCGCCGAGCGCATCGCTAAAGTGCTGGAAGAAAAAGCCCTGCAGAAGCTCGACAGCGCCGCCCTGCAGCAGCTGCAAGCCGCCCTGCAAGCAATGGACGCCAGCGTATTGCACCGCAACCGCGAGCAGTTCAGCAAGCTGCTGAAAAAAGTCCTCACCGCGCACAGCGTCAGCCTCAGCACGCCGGAACTGAAAGCCCTGATGAGCGCCCTGAGCGAGCGTGATTCAGAGGCGGATATCTGCACCACCAAGGGCCAGCCGGAAGCGGACACTGGCCTGCGCGACAACGAGAATGTGCCGCTGGGCGAGTCGGTGTACGACTACTTCCAGCGCGAAGTCATCCCCCATGTCTCGGATGCCTGGATCGACGAGAGCAAAACCGATGCGCAGGATGGTGAGGTCGGCATTGTCGGTTTCGAGATTCCCTTTAACCGCCATTTCTATGTGTTTCAACCACCGCGCCCGTTGGCCGAGATCGATAGCGACTTGAAAGCCTGCACTGACCGCATCAAGCAGATGATTGAGGGGCTGTCGGCATGACAAGTTTGTCGGGAGAATATTTGTACAACGGCGTAGCCATTGACCCGTGGGGCGAGGGCAGGGAAAACCTGAGTGCGGTTCTGAAGTATCCGGTGTACAAGGATTCCGGGGTGGAGTGGCTAGGCGAGGTACCAGAGCATTGGAAGTTGATGCCTATAAAGCATCTCGCATTACTCAATCCGAGGAAGTCAGGTTTCGCTGGTGATACTAAGCAGCTATGCAGCTTTGTGCCCATGGAGAAGCTGAAAACTGGTGTTGTTCAGCTGGACGAAGAGCGCCCCATCGAAGAGGTTATTGGCGGCTACACCTATTTCGAGGACGGAGACGTACTTCAGGCCAAGGTCACTCCTTGCTTCGAGAACATGAATGTTGCGATTGCCAAGGGGTTGACTAATGGAATTGGGTTTGGCTCCAGCGAAATCAACGTACTCAGACCCTATAAGGGTGTTAATACGGAGTATCTTTTTTACCGCGTGCAAGAAGGCAGCTATATGAACTTTTGCACGTCTAGCATGATCGGTGCTGGGGGGCTTAAGCGGGTGCCCACTGATGTGATTAATAACTTCAAGATCGCAGCGCCCGAGTTATTCGAGCAAACTAAAATCGCCCGCTTCCTCGACCACGAAACCGCCCGTATAGACGCGCTAATTGAAGAGCAGAAACTTCTGATCGAACTGCTCAAAGAAAAGCGCCAGGCCGTGATTTTCCGCGCCGTCACCAAAGGCCTCGACCCTACGGTGCTGATGAAAGACTCCGGCGTGGAGTGGCTAGGCGAGGTGCCGGCGCATTGGGATGTGAAGGCTTTGCGTTATCTGGGTGAGTGCCAAAACGGTATTAACATTGGAGGAGAGGCTTTCGGGTCGGGCTCCCCTTTTGTAAGTTATGGCGATGTGTATAAGAACGACGTGTTACCTGCTGAAGTTACGGGGCTTGTTCAATCATCACCTGAAGACCGGCAACGTTACTCGATTGAGTACGGAGATGTGCTTTTCACCCGGACATCGGAAACAGTTGAAGAGATAGGCTTCAGTGCTACCTGCCTTCAAGAGCTTCCAAATGCTGTTTTCGCTGGATTCCTCATTCGATTCAGGCCGACAGGGACGTCTCTAATGCCTGGGTTCTCGAAATATTATTTCCGTAACCAAGGACTACGTATTTTCTTCAACAAGGAAATGAATTTGGTTACCAGAGCGTCTTTAAGTCAGGACTTATTGAAGCTGCTGCCTGTAACCCTTCCGCCGATAGTTGAGCAAATAAAAATCTCTGACTTTTTAGAAAAAGTCACTGCGGAATTCGCTTCTTTACTGGAGCAAGGAATCAAGGCTATTGATCTGCTAAAAGAACGCCGCTCCGCCCTCATCTCCGCCGCCGTCACCGGAAAAATCGACGTGCGCGGCTGGCAGCCACCGACCAGCGCGCCAACTCCAGAATTAGAACAAGAGGCCATGTAATGGCGGACAGCAAGGAAGCTCAGTTTCAACGCGACATTATCGACGCCTTGGCCGCCCAAGGCTGGCTAGTCGGCACCGCCAGCGGCTACGACCGGCGCACCGCGCTGTATACCGAAGACGTGCTGGGCTACTTCAAGGATGCCTGGCCGGAGCGTTGGGACAAGTTCGCCAAGGCTAACCCGAATGACCCGGATGGCGTGCTGGTGCAAAAGCTGGTCCGCGAGCTTGAGCAGAGCGGCACCCTGGATGTGCTGCGCCATGGTTTCAAACTACCGGCAGTCAAGGTGGAGCTGTGCAGCTTCCAGCCCGACCACGGCATGAACCCGGATACCCTCAAACGCTACCAGTGCAACCGCCTGCGCGTGGTGCCGGAGGTGTCCTACTCGCCGCATGCGCGTGAGGCTGGCAGCAGTGGGCAAAGCTACAACCCACGGCTGGATCTGGTGCTGTTCGTCAACGGCATCCCCACCGCCACGCTGGAGCTGAAAAGCGACTTCAAGCAGTCGGTGGAAAACGCCAAGCGCCAGTACCGCCAAGACCGCCCGGTCAAAGACCCGCTCACGCGCAAGCCCGAGCCGCTGCTGACCTTCAAGCGTGGCGCGCTGGTGCACTTTGCCGTAGGTCAGAACGAGGTGGCGATGACCACCAAGCTGGCAGGTAAAGACACCTTCTTCCTACCGTTTAATCTCGGCAGCGAGGAAGGCGGCGCGGGCAATCCGATACCTGAGGACGACAGCCAATACTCCACTAGCTACTTATGGCAACGCCTGCTGCAGCCGGATGCGTGGCTAAAAGTGTTGGGTCGCTTTCTGCACTTGGACAAGAAAACCAGTGAAAGCTTCGATGGAACGCTGGTGACCAAGGAGACGATGATCTTCCCGCGTTATCACCAATGGGAAGTGGTCAATAAGCTAATCGATACCACCCGCACCGAAGGGCCGGGCAAGCGCTATTTGATCCAGCACAGCGCCGGCTCGGGCAAGTCCAACTCCATCGCCTGGACGGCGCATCAACTGGCCTCGCTGTACGACGATGCCGGCCAACGGTTGTTCAACTCGGTGATCGTGATTACCGACCGCACCGTGTTGGATAAGCAGCTGCAGGACACCATCTACCAGTTCGAGCATGCCCAAGGCGTGGTCAAGCAGATCAATCGTGAAACCAGCAACCAGAGTAAATCCGAACAACTGGCCGAAGCACTGGCCGAGCAGACGCGCATCATCATCGTCACGATTCAGACGTTCCCGGCGTTGTTCGACGCGCTGGATAAATACCCCAAGCTCGCCAGCGGGCGCTATGCGGTAATCGCCGACGAGGCGCATTCCTCGCAAACCGGCTCATCGGCCAGCAAGCTGAAGCAGATTCTTGGCAGCGATGCCCTGGAAGGGGAAGAAGTCAGCGCCGAAGAGCTGCTCGACGCCGCCGTGCAGGCGCGTCAACCGAATGAGCGCATCAGCTACTACGCCTTTACCGCCACGCCCAAGGCCAAGACCTTGGAGCTATTCGGGCGCCCGGCCGACCCGACGCTGCCAGCCAGCTCAAGCAATAAGCCGGAGGCGTTTCACCTGTACTCCATGCGCCAGGCCATTGAGGAAGGTTTTATCCTCGACGTGCTGCGCAACTACACCACCTACAGCACCGCCTGGAAGATCGCCCACCCGGATGGCGAAGACGACGAAGTGGACAGCAAAAAGGCGCGCATCAAGCTGGCACGCTGGGTGCGCCTGCACCCGTACAACATTAGCCAAAAGGTCGAAGTGATCGTCGAGCACTTCCGCGCCAATATCCGTGGCCTGCTGGGGGGGCAGGCAAAGGCGATGGTGGTGACTACTAGCCGCCAGGAAGCCGTGCGCTACCAGTTGGCGATGAAGGCTTACGTGCAGCAGATGGGTTACAGCGATGTGCACCCGCTGGTGGCGTTCTCCGGTAGCGTGTTACCGGATGAGGTGATCCCCGAAGAAGTGACGGAAAACAGTAACCTGCTCAACGCTGGCCTCAATGGCCGGGACTTGGCGGACGCCTTCGACACCCAAGACTTCAACGTGATGATCGCCGCTAACAAGTACCAGACCGGCTTCGATCAGCCCAAGCTGTGCGCCATGTACGTGGACAAGAAGCTGCAAGGCGTGGACTGTGTACAAACCTTGTCGCGGCTGAACCGCACTTTCGGTGATAGCAAGCAAACCTTCATCCTCGACTTTTTCAACGAGCCGCAGGACATTCTTGACGCCTTCTTGCCTTACTACACCAAGGCCGAACTGACCGATGTGACTGATCCGCAGATCATTTATGACCTGCAGAAGACGCTGGATGCAGAGGGAATTTATCACTGGCAGGAGGTCGAAGCGTTCGCCATGGCCTTCTTCGACCCCAAGGCGGCGGCCAGCAAGCTCAGCTACTACTGCGCCCCGGCTAGAGAGCGCTTTGCCAAGCGTTATGCTTTCTCGATCGAATCGCGCGAGCAGGCGCTGGATTACAAGCGCACCGCCGAAGCCAACGGCGACAGCGCCGGCCTGAAAAAGGCCGAGCACGCGCTGAAAGAGGCTGGCGAGCAAATTGATCAGCTCGACCTGTTCCGCAAGAACCTGCAGAGCTTTGTGCGCCTGTATGAGTTCCTCTCCCAGATCGTGCCTTATGAGGACCGCGAGCTAGAGCAGCTGTGTGTGTACGCCAAGCACCTACACCCGCTGCTACGCGTGGATCGTCTGCAACAAGACGACGTGGACGTGGGCGAACTGCAGCTGAGCCACTACCGCCTGAGCAAGCGCGCCGAGCATCAATTGCGGCTGAGCGAAGAACACGGTGAATACACCCTCAAGCCCGGCAGCGATGTAGGCAGCGGTAAGCCCCACGACCCGGAGAAAAAGCTCCTGTCGGAAATCATCGAGGCGCTGAACGATATCTTCGGTGCCGAGGTGGGGGACGACGACCAACTGCAGTTCCTCACCGGTATCGCCCAGCGCATCAGCCGCCAAGAAGACGTGATGGCTCAAGTGAACAATCACTCGGTTGAGCAAGTGATGCACGGTCTTTTCCCCAAGCGCGTCCTCGATACAGTGTTGGATGCCATGACCGACCACGAGAAGCTGTCGCTGGAGGTACTGGATAACGAGACCAAGAGCCGTGCGTTTGCGCTGGTGATTTTGAAGATGCTGAAGACGGTGGCCGGGCTCGATAAGGGCGGCTCGCGCGGCATCTAAGCGGCCAATAATGTTGGGGAGTGATGATGGCAATTCCGGATTTTCAAAGCGTCATGCGACCGGTGCTGGCTACCGTGCAGAACGGTGCATCGCTGTCTCTCAATGAGTTGCGTGAGCGGGTGGCCAACCATTTTCAGTTGACCGAGGACGAGCGTAAGGAGCGGCTGCCCTCCGGCCATCAGACGGTGATCAACAACCGTGTGGGCTGGGCTCGCACCTACTTGAATAAGGCTGGGCTGCTGTGCATTCCCTCCAAGGGCATGGTGCAGATCACTGCGCGTGGCCGGGACGCTTTGGTCAGTGGCCCCGAGCGCATCACTGTGAGCTGGCTGAAGCAGTTTCCCGAGTTCGCGAACTTTCATACCGCCAAGCCGCAAACACCTGACGCACCTGCCGAGTTGGGCATTGAGACTGCCGAAACTACGCCGGACGAGCAGTTGGCCGAGGCGCATCAGGCGCTTGTGCAGTCCCTCGCAGACGAGTTGCTGGCGCAGGTCCGGGCAGCGACACCCAGCTTCTTTGAGCAGTTGGTGGTCGATCTGATGATTGCCATGGGGTACGGCGGTTCGCGCAAGGAAGCTGGTAAGGCGACCCAGGCGACCAACGATGACGGCATCGACGGCATTATCAAGGAGGACAAGCTCGGCCTCGACGTGATCTACCTGCAAGCCAAACGCTGGACGAACACGGTACATCGGCCGGAGATCGACAAGTTCATCGGCGCCCTGACTCGTCAGCGGGCGCGGAAAGGCGTGTTTATTACTACCTCGGATTTTTCCGATGGTGCCCGTACTGCAGCGCAAGGGTTGGACATCAAAGTGGTGCTGATCGATGGTGTTGAGCTGGCGCGGTTGATGGTGGAGAACAACTTGGGCGTGAGCGTTAAGCAGGTGTACGAAGTGAAGCAGCTGGATAGTGATTACTTCGCGGAAGAGTGAGTCACAAACTAGCTGGCCGGCTCACCCAAGTAGGTAGGAACTCGGAGATCACTGTTGTTGTGGCAGTTTTTATCCCTGCCAGGGAGAAGGGCTACCTACGA
The DNA here is from genome assembly GCF_054071635.1 of Pseudomonas sp. SDO52101_S400. NCBI lineage: Bacteria > Pseudomonadati > Pseudomonadota > Gammaproteobacteria > Pseudomonadales > Pseudomonadaceae > Pseudomonas > Pseudomonas sp. SDO52101_S400. Next base: position 17,889 of record NZ_JBSVWF010000005.1, read on the forward strand.
AACCGCGGCTAGGGCGCTGACTGCCACGATACGAGCGACCCCAACAAAATCAGGTGGACACTGGAAAGGCGACAGCCGCAGATGGGCTTCACGGGCAGACACGCTGTCTAGAGCTGGCATAACACAGCCAAAACAGCCCAGAAAGGCACAAAAAAGGCACTGTAGCTATTCGCTAAGTGCCTGATTTTTTAACGCTTATTTGGTGGAGCCGGGGGGATTTGAACCCCCGTCCGCCAGTACTCCGCTGTCGGTACTACATGCGTAGCCGTGTCTATTAAGTTAACCCTCAGCGACCCGACGGGCAGGGTGCTTTGGGCGAGTTGTGTAAGTTTTAGCCGCTTCGTCCACAACGTACTGCACGGCGATTCTGTTCTATATGACAATCATTTTGGGTTTACAGACATCCCCTGATGATTGCTGGACCCGAAGGTACCAGGAGTGCATGTCAGCTGCAATTAAGCAGCGAGAGCAGCACCGTATTGGTCGTCATTGGCAACTATAAGTAGTTGCAACAGTGGATTTACGACTTCTGTTACCAAGTCGGCATGCACCTAAAGTTTCGCAACCGGCGTCGAATCCTAAACGGCCCCGAGCCTGATGCTCTGTACATCTTAAAGAGCAGCAAGCCTGCGCAGTGTACGCCAATCGGCCGTCAAGGCCAACCCGAAGGTTGGCCGGGCCTGGATCAATTGTTGGTGCCGGTGGATTTGCGCAGTTCCAGAATGGTTTGCTGGGTTTCCGCAACGCAGTCGTCGATCTTGCCCTGGGCCTTGAGCGCTTGTGCCTTCTGCACACTGGCCTCGGCACGCTGACTCAATTCGGGCGACGATGACAGCTGCCCCTTGGCGTTGTTGATGGTCTGGATATTGGTATCGCAAAGGCTGGCAGGCTTGTCAGCGGCAAACGAAGCAGACGCCATCATCGAGGCAGTAACGAACAGACCTAACAGTACAGAACGTTTCATATGAATCTCCTTGAACTGAGGATCCAGACTTCGCTGGCCGTCAGGACGGGCAACCGAGTGGAGGAATAGCCCCGTCAGCGGGGCCTGTTCTGTGGACTACGGTCGCTCGCAAGGGTTCTATTTTTCTTCAGGTGGCGGTTTCGCAGGTTTTGGCCCGGGTCACTCGATCCACCAGATAGACCAGACCGTGGTAGTCGATTCCGCCGTGTTGTGTCAGACCGATCTCACAAGTGCGGCTGGTGGAAATCCCTTCGCTGCAATGCTGCACCGCATCCTTGAGGGTGCGCAGCGAGTGGCTGTTGAGTTCCGGTGTGGTAAAGCCTTTGTCGCCGGCAAAACCACAGCAATGAATGCCTTCCGGGATCACCACGTTCTTGCTGCACTTGCGCGCCAGATCGATCAACGCCTGGCTTTCCCCCAGATGCTGAGTGCTGCACGTTACATGAACGGCAATCGGTGCTTCCTGCGGGGTGAATTCCAGCCGGTCGATCAGATGTGTGCGAATGAAACGGACAGGGTCATACAGATCAAGGCGAAAATTTCCCACATCCTGCACCAGTCGCAAGGTGCAGGGGCTGGTGTCGCAATAGATCGGGTCGAGTCCGCCACGGCTGGCGTGGAGCAATGCGCCGATCAGTTCCTGACGCTTGTGCTCGGCCTGTTCGGCATAGCCCTTGGACGCGAAAGGCTGACCGCAGCAGAGGTTGTCCAGATTGTCCGGGAACACCACCTGATAACCGGCCTTCTCCAGCAGGCCACGGGTTTTGTCGTACAGCGACATCTGCTCCTTGTCGCCCGCTGCAGGTCCCATCACCCGCGATACGCAGGCCGCCAGATACACCACGCGGGGGCGTTCGTCCGAGAGTGTCGGACTGAGGCGAATGGCTCTTTCCGGCTGCGGCATCGCGTTGGTCCACTGCGGTACTTGGCCCTTGGACAAGCGCGTCAGCGTTGCCGAAAGCTTCGCCAGACGTGGAGCCCCCAGCAACATCCGCGCACCGTTGGCCACGTGCAGGGTGACGCGCGCTCCTTGCAGGGTGGTGGCGAAATTTCCTTCGATCCAGTTAGCCGTTTTCGTACTCGTGGCGTTACGGCTGCGCAGCTTCTTCACCAGTTCGCCGGTATTGATTCCTACAGGGCAGCGTTGCGCGCACAAACCGGTCGCGGCGCAGGTGTCGATGCCTTGGTATTCGTAGGCTTCTTCAAGTTCGCGCGTGTCGATTCCGGCACGTTTTTTCGCCTGAATATCTCGCCAAATCACGATGCGCTGGCGCGGGCTCAGGGTCAGGCCTTTCGATGGACAGACCGGCTCGCAGAAACCGCATTCGATGCACTTATCCACAATCTCATCGGCGGCTGGCAGCGGCTTCAGGTGCTTGAGGTGAATCTGCGGATCTTCGCTGAGCACCACGTCCGGATTGAGAATGCCCTGAGGGTCGAGCAGGCGCTTGAGTTGCCACATCAATTGATAGGCATCGCTGCCCCATTCCAGTTCGACAAACGGCGCCATGTTGCGTCCGGTGCCGTGTTCGGCCTTCAGCGAACCGCCGAACTCCACGGCCACCAGTTGCGCCACGTCGTCCATGAACGCCTGATAGCGTGCGACTTCTTCCGGGCTGTTGAAGCCTTGGGTGAAGACGAAGTGCAGATTACCTTCCAGCGCGTGTCCGAAAAGGATCGCTTCGTCGTAGTGATGTTTGTCGAACAGCTCGATCAGGCGATTCACGCCGATCGCCAGTTGTTCCACCGGGAAGGTCACGTCTTCGATGATCACCGTGGTACCGGTTTTGCGCACGGCGCCGACGGCGGGGAAGGTGTCCTTGCGGATCGCCCAGAGGCGGGCGTTCTCGACCGGGTCTTCGGTGAAGTCGACCTGTTTCTCCACCGGGAAGCCGCTGAGCGAGGCCATGATCTGCGCCAGTTGTTCCTGCAGCAACGTGGAGGAGGCGGCGCGGGATTCGATCAGCAGCGCGCAGGCATTGTTCGACAGCTGCTGTACGAAATCCGGCATGCCGGGTTTGTCCTGCACCGAGCGCAAGCTGCGTCGATCCAGCAGTTCCACGGCGGACACCGGTTGGCTTTTCAGCACGGTGACGGCGTTGCAGCAGGTTTCCACGTCGGGGAAAACGATCAGTGCCGAGGCCTTGTTCGGGTGGTCGATCACCGTGTCATAGGTCACCGCGCTGATGAAGCCGAGGGTGCCTTCTGAGCCGACCAGTAAGTGGCTCAGGATATCCACAGGCTCATCGAAATCCACCAGGGCGTTGAGCGACAGGCCAGTGGTATTTTTCAGACGGTATTTGTGGCGGATTCGTGCGGCCAGTTCGGCATTGGCGCGGGTCTCGCGGCCCAATGTCGCCAAGCGTTCCAGCAATTCGCCGTGGCTTGTGCGAAATGCCGCGACGCTGGCGGCGTCTTCGGTGTCCAGGCGTGTACCGTCGGCCAGCACCAGACGAATCCCGGCCAGCGTGTGATAGGTGTTTTGCGCGGTGCCGCAACACATACCGCTGGCGTTGTTGGCAACGATGCCGCCGATCTTGCAGGCGTTGATCGAGGCTGGATCCGGGCCGATCTTGCGCCCGAATGGCGCAAGCCACGCGTTGGCCTGGGCGCCGATCACGCCCGGTTGCAGGCGGATTTGCATGCCTTGGCCGCGAATTTCTCGAGCGTTCCAGTTATCCCCCAGCACGATCAGCACAGAATCGCTGATCGCCTGGCCCGACAGGCTGGTGCCGGCGGCGCGGAAGGTCACCGGGACCTGATCGCGCTGGGCCAGTTTCAGCAGCGCCACCACTTCGTCTTCAGACTCGACGCGAATCACCAGTTGCGGAATCAACCTGTAGAAACTGGCGTCGGTGCCAAAGGCCAGGGTCGACAGCGGATCGTCGAAGCGCCGTTCGGCAGGAATCAGTTGCTGCGCATCGCGCAGGAAAGTCGCCGGTAGGGTCATTGGTCCTCCTGGATCAACACCACCAGGTCTTTCGGACCGTGGGCGCCGTAGGCCAGCACTTGTTCGATGTCGGCAGTTTTCGACGGGCCGGACACCAGCAGCGCGTTGGTCGGCATGCCTTGCGCCCACTCGAATTCCTGTTGGACCTGATAGAAGTTGTCGCGGATCTGGCTGGCCTTGAGCAGGGCGAAATGCACCGGCGGTACCAGGCTCATCAGCCGTGGTTCTTCACGGGTCGGCCACAGAATCAGGCTGCCGGTAGCAGCGATGGCGCCGAGGGTGCCGGTGAGGCTGGCCGGGGTGTCGTTGAACAACTCGGCTTTCCACTCTTCCATAGAGCGGTCGTAGGACTTCAGCGCTGGCAGATCAGGAGTGTTCGCCCAGTGCTGTGTGATGCGCTGTCCGTGAGGCGTAGTCGGTGCGATCAACAGGCTCGGTAACTGGCGGTCGCGCAGCAATTGCGCCAGCAGCGCGGGCCACGCTTCAGCAGACGTCAGGTGAATTTCGGTGTGCACCGCCTCCATCAATTTGCGCAGCTGCGGAATGCGTTGTTCGTCGCTGTAGGTGTAGGGCTGGGTCACCAGATCGACATCGAAGTTGTCGGCAATCGGAGTGGTGCCGGTCAGACTTTTGCGCAGCTTGCCGAGGATGTTTTGCTTGGCGCTCATCAGCGGTCTCCTTGTTTGGCCAGATGTTCGCGAGCCATGTCATGCAGTGAGCGGGCGGCGGGTTTCGGAGCACTGTGATTCTGCGTCCACGGGCCGACATTGTTCGGCGCCAGAGCGCGCAGGCGCGTGGCGCAAAACGCAAACAGCCGATACAAAGTCGGCGAGCTGTTGAGCTTCGCCCAGGCGTTCCAGATAAAGCGTTCCTTGCGCGAATACTTGCTGCCCTGGCCGTGCATCACTTGATGAGGGCTGTCGGGGGCTTTGACGTTTTCTTCGCGCAGACGACGCAGCAACGCGGGGATCGGGATTTTCACCGGGCACACTTCACCGCAGGCGCCGCACAACGAAGACGCACTCGGGTGATCCGGGACTTTCGCCAGGCCGACCATGTGCGGAGTGATGATTTTGCCGATCGGGCCAGGGTAAACCTCGCCGTAGGTATGGCCGCCGACACGGGTGTAGACCGGGCAATGATTCATGCACGCGCCGCAGCGGATGCAGTTCAGGGTCTGGCGCAACTCGCTGTCGGCAAACGCCTGGCTGCGACCGTTGTCGAGCAACACCAGATGCACTTCCTGCGGGCCGTCGAGTTCGTGTTCCTTGCGCGGGCCGGAGATCATGTTGACGTAGGTGGTGATCGGAATGCCCAGCGCCGAGCGGGTCAGCAACGACAGCAGCGGCACCACGTCGCGCAGGTTTTCCACGACCTTTTCGATGCCGGTGACGGCGATGTGTACCGGCGGCACGGTGGTGGTCATGCGCCCGTTGCCTTCGTTTTCCACCAGCAGCAGGGTACCGGTTTCGGCCACGGCGAAGTTGACGCCGGAGACGCCGATGTCCGCTTCGAAGAATTTCTGCCGCAGGACCCTGCGACCGATCTGAATGAGTTGGTCAACGTCCTTGGTGTATTCCACGCCAAGTTTGTTGTGGAACAAGGACGCGACCTGACCGGCATTCTTGTGGATTGCCGGCATGATTATGTGAGAAGGCTTCTCGTGGTCGAGCTGGACGATGTACTCCCCCATGTCGGACTCCAGACATTCAATGTCCCGAGCCTCGAGGAAATGGTTCATCTCCATCTCTTCGCTGACCATCGATTTGCCCTTGATCACTTGCCGCGCCTCGTGAGCGCGGATGATCGAAAGGACGATGCCATTGGCCTCATCCACCGTTTCCGCCCAGTGCACTGTCACACCGTTGCGGGTCAGGTTCTGTTCCAGTTGCTCGAGCAGGTCGGGCAACTTGGAGAGCGCACGCGCCCTGATCGAGTTGCCCAGGGCGCGCAAGTGTTCTCTTTCGTGGGCATCGCTGAAAGCCGCTGCCCGCTTGGTCATCAGTGAATCCATCGCGGTGCGGAAGTTGTTCCGCAACTGCGAATCGCCCAGGGCGTTGTGCGCCCGTGTGCGGAAATCTTCTTCTACGGCAACCGTAGGAATAATCGTGGAAGTGCTCATCGCGCACCTCCGGTTCGTTGCCAGAGAAAGCTCGCCAGGTGTTGCCCGCGCAGCGCTTCCTGCTGTTTTTCCAGCGAGCCGTTGATGTTCATCAAGCAGCCGCAGTCGGCACTGAGTACCTGATGCGCGCCGGACTCCTTCAACGCCCGGGTCTTGTCAGCCACCATCGCGCCGGAAATGTCTGGCATACGGACGCTGAATGTCCCACCGAAGCCACAGCATTCGCTTTCATGGTCGTGATTGACCCGTTCCACGTTGCTCAGCTGCGCCAACAACTCGCGGCCGTGCAGGTGGGTGTTCATTTCCCGTCGCGCCGAACACGAGGTGTGCAGCGCCACTTTGACCGGCTCGCCGCTGTCCTTGAGCTGCACCTTGCAGACGAACAGCAGGAACTCGGCCAGTTCATAGGTTCTCGCCGCGAGGGCCTGAACCTGTTTCAACGTTTCCGGCTCGTCCTTGAACAAGTCGGCGTAATGCTCACGGATCATTCCCGCGCAGGAACCCGACGGCACCACCACCGGATAATCCCCGGCAAACAGCGCCAGTTGCGAGCGCGCTACGGTCCGCGCCTGCTCGGTGTAGCCCGAGGTGTAGGCCGGTTGTCCGCAGCAGCTCTGCCCTTGCGGGTAGTCGACCCGAATGCCTTCGCGCTCCAGCAAGTGGATCGCGTCCATCCCGGCTTCGGGATAAAACAGGTCGACCACGCAGGTGCCGAACAGGTAGACCCGCGACGGTTTCTCGCTCGGGTATTGCCGGGGTTCGGGCAGTGGCGGTGCAACGCGAGTGGCATTGGGCACAGCGTTGTAAAAAAGCTCGCTCATCAGGCGTGTCTCCGGGTGGGCCCGGTTATCCGTCTATTGAGGCTGCCGAATATAGAGCGCGTTGCTTTCAGCAGCCTTACAGACCGGGTTGTGAATTGCTGACGCCGGAATCACGAACCGGCGTCGGTTATTTCCATGTCGCTTGTGGTCTTCTTGTCGTTATCAGTGCACCAGCATGCCGGTGAACCAGTAGGCCTGAGCCAGGGTGATCAGGCCGACAATCGTTGCAAAGAATAGGCTGTGCTTGAGGGTGAAGCGGAACAGATCGGATTCCTTGCCCACCAGCCCGGTCGCGGCGCAGGCCACGGCAATCGACTGTGGCGAAATCATCTTGCCGGTCACGCCGCCGCTGGTATTGGCCGCCACCAGCAAGGTGTCGTTGACCCCGATCTGATGCGCGGTGGTCGCTTGCAGCGAACTGAACAGCGCGTTGGACGAGGTATCTGAACCGGTGAGGAACACACCCAGCCAACCCAGAAACGGCGAGAAGAACGGGAATGCCGCGCCGGTCGCAGCCAGCACCAAGGCCATGGTCGAAGACATACCTGAGTAGTTGGTGACGAAGGCAAACGCCAGCACCATGCCGATCGACAGAATCGGCCAGCGCAGTTCGTAGAAGGTCTCTTTCAATGTGGTAAGACCAATTTTGAAATTGATCTTCAGGATGACCATCGAGATCAGCGCGGAGAAGAAAATCGCTGTGCCGGTGGCGGAAATCGGGTCGAGTTTGAACACCGCCGGGATGGCTGTCGGCGTGGCTACGATCGGCGCAGTCTTGATCACCAGTTGATCCAGGTGCGGGATCGCAAAGTTGAACACCCAGGCGTACATCGAGCCGCCAGCGGCGAACATGGCCTTGAACGGTTTGAGGGTCCAGATGGTGACCAGCACGGTGAGGATCAGGAACGGCGACCAGGCCTTGAAGATTTCCCCGAAGCTGTAGGGCGAAGCGATGGTGGTGCGCTTCTGGCCGAAACCGCCGACGCTGGCAGTGACCGCCACGTTCGAGGTGGCGCCAGCGATCTGTGCGCCCGCAGTGCGTTTTGGCTGCCAGACTTTCAGGAACAGGGTCAGCGAGATCAGGCTGGCCAGGGCCGAGGTGATGTCCGGCAGTTCCGGGCCGATGAAGTTCGAGGTGAAGTACTGGGTCACGGCGAAGCTCAGGCCGGCAACCAGCGCGGCTGGCCAGGTTTCGCGCACGCCGCGCAGGCCGTCCATCATGAACACCAGCCAGAACGGCACGAACAGCGACAGCAGCGGCAGTTGGCGGCCGGTCATGGCGCCGATCTTGAACGCGTCGATGCCGGTGACCTGCCCGGCCACGATGATGGGAATTCCCAATGCGCCGAACGCGACCGGCGCGGTGTTGGCAATCAGGCACAGGCCGGCGGCATACAGCGGGTTGAAGCCCAGTCCTACGAGCAGCGCAGCGGTAATCGCCACCGGTGCGCCGAAACCGGCTGCACCTTCGAGGAAGGCGCCGAAGCAGAAGCCGATCAGCAGCACCTGCAAGCGCTGATCATCGGTGATCGACAGCACCGAACTGCGGATGACTTCGAACTGACCACTCTTGACCGTCAGTTTGTAGAGGAACACCGCCGCGACAATGATCCAGGCAATCGGCCAAAGACCATAGGCGAAACCATACCCGGCGGCGGCGAACGCCATGTCCACCGGCATCTGAAACGCGAAGATCGCCACAAGAATCGCCAGGGCCAGCGTGATGCTGCCGGCGACATGACCTTTGAGGCGGAACACCGCCAGGGCGAGGAAGAAGAACACGATGGGGATGACGGCCGCGAGAGCGGACACGCCGAGACTGCCGAGCGGGCTGTAGAGCTGTTGCCAGGTTTGCATATGGGGTGGCCCCTAATTGTTGTTGGTCAGGCACTGTCAGCGTTCTTGGTTAATTGGTAAGACCAATTTACAATCGCTGTTGGCTAGGGTAAAAGCCTTGATGTCGGTGTGTCAATTTGCCGCCCTGAAACTTTCGTCGAATCACCGGTGCAGAATCGATCTGATCCGGTCCGGGGCGTTTCATCTGGCAGGTGTCGGCAAGGCGCCGATAGGCCAGAATAGAGAGCCCGGCGAGTGGTCGGGATCGTGGAGAATTGAGTGATGGGGTTTGATCAGATACGTCAGCGCCGTTTGTCTGACGATATTGTCGAGCGGCTTGAGGGGATGATCCTCGAGGGGACATTGAAGTCCGGTGAGCGGCTGCCGGCCGAGCGTGCATTGGCCGAGCAGTTCGGTGTGTCCCGGCCTTCGTTGCGCGAGGCGATTCAGAAGCTGGCGGCCAAGGGGCTGCTGGTCAGCAAGCAGGGCGGCGGCAATTACGTGGTGGAAAGCCTGGGCTCGACCTTCAGCGATCCGTTGCTGCAACTGCTGGAAAGCAATCCCGAGGCCCAGCGCGATCTGCTGGAGTTTCGCCACACTCTGGAGGCATCGTGCGCCTATTACGCGGCATTGCGCGCCACCGATGTGGATCGCGAGCGGCTGACCGCGGCGTTCGAAGAACTACAGGATTGCTACTCGCGCCATGACGAAGTGAGTCGGGCGGAGGAGGGGGCGGCGGATGCGAAATTTCATCTGGCGATCGCCGAGGCCAGTCATAACGCAGTGTTGCTGCACACCATTCGCGGGCTGTTCGACCTGCTCAAGCGCAATGTGGTGACCAACATCGGCGGCATGTACAAGCAGCGCACGGAAACCCGCGACATGCTGATCACTCAGCACCGGGAGCTGTATCAGGCAATTATTGAAGGGCGTGCGGAGCAGGCGCGAGAGGTGTCCAGCCGACACATTTTGTATGTGCAGGAAGTGCTGGAAGAGGTACGCCAGGAAGTTCAGCGCGTGGCTCGGGCCGAGCGGCGCAAGGGGATGTGAGCATGACCGTTCCCGTGCCGAGCATGGGAACGGTCATTCAGGCAGAAGAGTCAGTCTTCCTTGCCCTTGTTGCGCACCGCACGCTGCAACTCGCGACCGGCATCGCGTTCGCGCTCGGTATCACGCTTGTCGTATTCCTTCTTGCCCTTGCCCAGAGCGATCTCGCACTTGACCATGTGCTTGCTCCAGTACCAGGACAGGCATACGCAGGCATAACCCTTCTGCTGCACGGCGGCGGCCAGCTTCTCCAGCTCGCGCCGGTTGAGCAGCAGCTTCCGGGTGCGGACCGGGTCAGCGATGACGTGGGTGCTGGCGGTCATCAGAGGCGTGATGTGGCTGCCAAGCAGCCAGGCTTCGCCATCCTTGAGCAGGACGTAACTGTCGACCAGTTGCAGCTTGCTTGCCCGCAGACTTTTTACTTCCCAGCCGGCCAGGACCAGACCAGCCTCGAACTTGTGCTCGATGAAGTAATCGTGTCGCGCCTTTTTGTTCTGCGCGATGGTCCCTGTTGGGTGTTTCTTCTGTTTAGCCATAGGGGCGGCATTATATGGAGATAAACGGCTGTCGGCTACGGTGATGCTGCGTGCTTGAGCAGGTTGAGTGAATCCCGGACAATGCGGCCTCTTTTTCTAACGCTTGGGCGTGATAAACGATGTCGACAGACAAGGTTTCTGTCCACGGCAGTTGGGCTAGCCGCTGGGTTTTCATATTCGCCGCGACCGGCTCGGCCGTGGGACTGGGCAGCATCTGGAAGTTCCCGTACATGGTCGGGGTCTACGGTGGCGGCGCCTTCGTGCTGATGTTTCTGGCCTGCATCGCGCTGATCGGCATTCCGGTGATGCTCGCGGAAACCCTGATCGGCCGGCGTGCGCGGCTGAGTCCGGCCAACGCTCTCAAGGTGCTGGCACTCGAAGCCGGGCATTCGGGCAAGTGGTCGTGGGGCGCGTTCGCCGGGATGATCACGGCGTTGCTGATCCTGTCTTTCTATAGTGTGGTCGGCGGCTGGTCGCTGGATTACATCATCGATATGGGGCGCGGGGACTTCCAGGGCGCGACGGCCGATCAGGTCGGTGCCTACTTCGGTAATGTCATCGCCGACCCTTGGCGCCTCACGCTGTGGCACACGGTTTTCATGCTGCTGTCTGCGGTGGTGATTGCCAAAGGGGTGGTTGCCGGGCTTGAGCGCAGTCTGCGGATCATGATGCCGCTGCTGTTTGTGATGGTCCTCGTCCTGCTGGGCTACAGCATGACCACCGGGCATTTCATGGAGGGCGTGCATTTCATGTTCGACTTCCACCCGGAAAAAGTCCTCGACGGCTTGCTGCCGGCTATGGGGCACGCTTTCTTTTCCCTGAGCGTGGGCGTGGGCTCGATCATGATCTACGGCGCTTACATGACGAAGGAAGCCTCGCTGTCCGGCACGGTCGTGGGTGTGGCGTTGCTCGATACCTTCGTTTCGCTGGTGGCCGGTCTGGCATTGTTTCCGATTGTGTTCGCCGGCGGTTTGAACCCGAGCGAAGGCCCGGGGTTGATGTTCGTCAGTCTGCCATTTGCTTTCGGCAACGTGCTTTTCGGCCAGTTGATGGGCGTGGTGTTCTTCGTTCTGGTGGCCATTGCGGCCTGGAGCTCGGCGATTTCCCTGCTGGAGCCGATGGTCGCCTATTTGGTCGAGCGGACTAAAATCAGTCGTGGCTGGGTGACATTCTGGTTGGCGTTCACCTGCTGGTTTGTCGGTCTGGGCACGGTGTTTTCCTTCAATATCTGGAAGGAAGCGAAATTTTTCGTGAACGAAGGCGGGATGTTCCATCTCTACCAATGGGGTGCCGCGGGCGGTCTGGACTTCTTTGGTGTGATCGACTTCTTCACCTCGCGGATCATGTTGCCGCTCGGCGGGCTGTGCTTTGTGCTGTTTGCCGGTTGGGTGATGGGGCGTGAAGCGGTGCGTGACGAATTGTCGATTCGCAGCCCGGTGCTGTTCGCCTTGTCTCTGTTCTTGATGCGCTATGTGGCGCCCATCGGCATTCTTGTAGTGTTTGCCACCCAGCTCTGGAAGTGACGCTTACATGACGACACATATTCAACGATCAGCGCTGCTGCCTTACCCGGCGCAATTTCTCTATGACCTGGTTAATGACGTGGCGCGTTATCCGGAGTTTCTGCCGTGGTGCTCGTCAGCAGAAGTCCTGGAAAGCTCGCCTGAACACATGCGCGCCAGCGTCGGTGTGGCCAAGGGCGGTCTCAGTCAGCACTTCGTGACACGCAATACCCTGGTGCCGGGACAGTCGATCGAGATGAATCTTGAGGAAGGTCCGTTCAATCAGTTGCACGGGGTCTGGGTGTTCAAGGCGTTGAACGAGAAGGCCTGCAAGATCAGCCTCGATCTGTCCTTCGATTATGCCGGCCCCTTGGTGCGCGCCACGCTCGGGCCGCTGTTCAATCAGGCTGCGAACACACTGGTGGATGCATTCTGCCAGCGCGCCAAGCAGATGCATGGTTGAGCCGGTGATCGAAATAGAAGTGGTGTACGCGGCGGTTGATCGTCAGGTGTTGCGTACGATCAGCGTTGTAGAGGGTTCGACGGTGCGTGCTGCGCTGTTGGCCTGCGGCATTGATGCCGACTTTCCTGAGCTGGATCTGGCCGGTTGCCCGGTCGGGATTTTCGGCAAGGTGATTGCCGATCCGGATGTTCGGGTTGTTCAGGCGGGGGATCGCCTCGAAATCTACCGACCGCTGCTGGCTGATCCAAAAGAAGTGCGTCGATTGAGGGCAGCCAAGGCTGCCGAGGCCAAGGCCAGAAATCAGTGATGCGCCAATCTGCAGGCAATAAAAAACCCGGAATTTCCGGGTTTTTTATTGCATCGCAAATTATTGCGGCGAGGTGTCCAGCGGCTCTGGGGTCGGAACCGGAACGGTTTCAACACCATCGACGTCTTTCTGGATCTGATCCAGCAAGGAACCTGGCTTGACCGGTTTTTCCGGTTTTGGCTTCTCGGCGTTTTCAGCAGGAGCGGTCACGCTGGTGCCACTGTCCTTGCCGAGAATGGCTTCGTCACGGCTCACGCCCGGCATGAAGTCACCGGACAGGCTGACAAGGCGGTCGTTTGAGTCGAAAATGACACTCATGCGTTCCTGCTGGCGTTCACCGCCACCAGGTTGCAGGCTGTACAGATAATCCCAGCGATTGGCATGGAACGTGTCGACAAGCAGAGGGTTACCCATGATAAACCGTACTTGCGGCCGGGTCATTCCCGGGCGTAACTGGTCTATCATGTCCTGCGTGACGACATTGCCCTGCTGGATGTCGATTTTGTAAACCCCGGGGAATGAACAACCGGCGAGTGCGAGCAGTCCCACAAAGGTGAAACTGGTTAGCAAGAGCTTGGTGTTTTGCATCGGTGGGCGACTTCCACTATCTTGGCTGGGACAACGTAAACGCCGATCATACCCGCATTAAGAGAAGCTGCGAAGCAGCATCGCGAGAAAGCTGACCATGGTTGAAAATAGCGAACTACGCAAAGCCGGCCTCAAAGTGACCCTGCCACGGGTCAAGATCCTGCAAATGCTCGACTCTACCGAGCAGCGTCACATGAGTGCCGAGGACGTCTACAAGGCGTTGATGGAAGCTGGCGAGGACGTCGGTCTGGCCACGGTTTACCGTGTTCTGACCCAGTTCGAAGCGGCTGGCCTCGTGGTCCGTCACAACTTCGACGGCGGTCACGCGGTATTCGAATTGGCCGACGGTGGCCACCACGACCATATGGTCAACGTGGAAACCGGTGAGGTTGTCGAGTTCGTCAGCATCGAAATCGAAAAGCTCCAGAAGGCAATTGCCGAGGAGCACGGTGTCGAGTTGGTGGATCACAACCTGGTGCTGTACGTGCGCAAGAAAAAGTAAGCATGTCGCGCGAATTTCAGGTTCGCGAAACGAACGAAGGCGACCCAAGGGTCGCCTTCGTGCTTTCTGTCGTGCTTAAACCTTTGCGGTAACGACCATCTTTTTGGCGTGCGCCAGAGATTCCTTGGTCAGGTCGATGCCGCCGAGCATCCTCGCGACTTCTTCTATACGATCATTTTTGCTCAGCTTCGAGACGGCGGTGTGCGTCGCCTGCTCGCCTCGCACCTTGTGCACGAATAAATGCTGATGCCCTTGGGCTGCCACTTGCGGCAGGTGCGTAACGGTCAGTACTTGTCCGCGTTCGCCCAGGCGTCGCAGCAATTGGCCGACAATCTCGGCGGTCGGGCCACCAATGCCGACGTCCACTTCGTCGAATACCAGTGTCGGCACGCGTGAGGTCTGGGCGGTGATGACCTGAATCGCCAGACTGATCCGCGAAAGTTCACCGCCGGATGCCACTTTGGCCAAGGCCTTTAATGGCTGGCCAGGGTTGGCGCTCACCAGTAATTCAACCTGTTCGAGGCCGTTGGGTAGGAGCTCACCGCTGGCGTTGGGCCGCAACTCGATGGTGAAGCGTCCTCCAGGCATGCCGAGGCGTTGAATCTCCTGTTCGACTGCGCTGGCCAGGCTACCCGCAGCCTGATGGCGCAGATCGCTCAGTTCGCGGGCCTTCTCCTGGTAGTGACGGGCATACGAGGCGAGTTCTTCGCCCAGGCGTTCGACGGATTCGTCGTTGGCGTTGAGCGTTTCGATTTCATCCAACAGTTTTTGCTGCATTTCGGCGACTTCTGTCGGCTGGATCCGGTGCTTGCGTGCCAGGGTGTAAATGGCGTCCAGACGTTCTTCCAGATACTGCAGGCGCGCCGGATCGGCGTCGAAGTTGTCGAGGAAACGGTTGAGTTCGCCGACAGCCTCTTCGACCTGGATCTGCGCGCTGGTCAGCAAACTGCTGGCTTCGCCCAGGGCGCCGATCGAGTTGTTCACGCTCGACAGGCGATTGAGGCTGGCGGTCAGCGCATTGAGCACGTTGCCGGAATCGCTTTCACTGCACTGCTCGACCACTTGCCGGCAGATGCCCAGAAGGGTTTCGGCGTTGGTCAGGTTCTTGTGTTCCTGCTCCAGATCTTCCAGTTCGTTCTCGCCGAGACCGAGGTTTTCCAGTTCTTCGAGCTGATAGCTGAGCAGTTGGTGGCGGGCGCGCTGCTCGTCACCGGAGTTGGACAGGCGCTCCAGTTCCAGTCGGGTCTGACGCCAGCGCTGAGCGGCCAGTTGTACCTGACGGGCCAGATCGGTTGCGCCGGCGTACTCGTCGAGCAGGCGGCGGTGAGTGTCCGTCTTGAGCAGGGATTGGTGTTCGTGCTGGCTGTGGATGTCGATCAGCAGCTCGCCGAGAGCTTTGAGGTCGCCGAGCGGGCAGGGCGTGCCGTTGATATAGCCACGGGAACGGCCTTCGGATGTGATGACCCGGCGCAGGATGCACGGGCCGTCGATTTCCAGGTCGCGCTCGGCGAGCCAGGCGCTGGCTTCGGGAATGTCGGCCAGGTCGAAGGTTGCCAGAATGTCGGCCTTGTCGGCACCCGGGCGAACCACGCCGCTGTCGGCGCGGTCACCAAGGGTCAGGCCGAGGGCGTCGAGCATGATCGACTTGCCGGCGCCGGTTTCCCCGGTAATCACGCTCATCCCGCGATCGAGTTCGAGATCGAGATGTTCAACGATGGCGTAGTTGTGTACGGACAGGTGCACCAGCATAAAGGCCGCTCCCAGGCTTTAGGTCTGGTTATTTATACAGTGTTTTGTTTCGGCCTGACAATGCCCTCGTTTAGCTCGATTGGCTTGATCCGATCAAATGCTTATCGCGCCTGGGAATGACAATGCAGCACTTTTTTGTAGGGTTAATCGTTGTCAGCCCTTGAAGCCTGATTTTGCGGCCCCATATACCGGGGCAGAAGCGCGAATCGAACTCGCGGACGATATTGAAAGGAGAATTCTATGGCTGACGAACAGACAGTAGATACGCAAAACCCAGAAGCCAATCAGGCGCCCGAGGCTTCGGGTGATGACCTGGCGACCCGTGTACAAGTGCTCGAAGAGCAATTGGCCGCCGCGCAGGATCAATCTCTGCGCGTAGCTGCCGATCTGCAGAACGTCCGCCGCCGCGCCGAGCAGGACGTCGAAAAGGCTCACAAGTTTGCGCTGGAAAAATTCGCCGGCGACCTGCTGCCGATCGTCGACAGCCTGGAGCGCGGCCTCGAGCTGTCGAACCCGGACGACGAAAGCATCCGTCCGATGCGCGAAGGCATCGAGCTGACCCTGAAAATGTTCCAGGACACTCTCAAGCGCTATCAGCTTGTAGCCGTCAGTCCGCAGGAAGGTGAGCCGTTCAATGCCGTGGAACATCAGGCAATGGCCATGCAGGAAAGCGCCGACCTGGAGCCGAACAGTGTTCTGAAGGTTTTCCAGAAGGGCTACCAGCTCAACGGTCGTCTGCTGCGTCCGGCGATGGTCGTGGTCAGCAAGGCGCCGGCGCCAGTTTCGCCTTCGATTGACGAGAAGGCTTGAAATTAGCCGCAAGGCCCCCATTTAGAAGTCAAGCGTTTAAGTATTACCGCAGTTAGCCACCACTGCTGCGGCAACCAAATCCAAAGTTTCGGGAGAGTGAACATGGGCAAAATTATCGGTATCGACCTGGGGACTACCAACTCCTGCGTCTCCGTGCTGGAAAACGGCGTAGCCAAAGTTATTGAAAACGCCGAAGGCGCGCGTACCACGCCGTCGATCATCGCTTACGCCAACGATGGCGAAATCCTGGTGGGTCAGTCCGCCAAGCGTCAGGCTGTGACCAACCCGCACAACACGCTGTTTGCGGTGAAGCGCCTGATCGGCCGCCGCTTCGACGAAGATGTCGTGCAGAAAGATATCAAGCTGGTGCCTTACAAGATCGTCAAGGCCAACAATGGTGACGCTTGGGTCGAGGCCTCCGGCAAGCAGATGGCTCCGCCGCAAATCAGCGCTGAAGTCCTGAAGAAAATGAAGAAGACCGCCGAAGACTACCTCGGCGAAGCTGTGACCGAAGCGGTGATCACCGTTCCGGCCTACTTCAACGACAGCCAGCGTCAGGCGACTAAAGATGCTGGTCGCATCGCTGGTCTGGACGTGAAACGTATCATCAACGAACCAACCGCAGCCGCTCTGGCTTACGGTATGGACAAGGCCAAGGGCGATCACACCGTGATCGTTTATGACCTGGGTGGCGGTACTTTCGACGTATCCGTGATCGAAATCGCTGAAGTTGACGGCGAGCACCAGTTCGAAGTGTTGGCCACCAACGGTGATACCTTCCTGGGCGGCGAAGACTTCGACATGCGTCTGATCGACTACCTCGTCGACGAGTTCAAGAAAGAGTCCGGCATGGACCTGAAGAACGATCCTCTGGCTCTGCAGCGTCTGAAAGAAGCCGCTGAGAAAGCCAAGATCGAGCTGTCTTCTTCTCAGTCGACCGACGTTAACCTGCCGTACATCACTGCAGACGCAACGGGTCCTAAGCACCTGAACGTGAAGATTTCTCGTGCCAAGCTCGAGTCGCTGGTCGAAGATCTGGTAAACCGCACCATCGAGCCATGCCGTACTGCTCTGAAGGACGCCGGTATCGACGCCAGCAAAATTGACGACGTGATTCTGGTCGGTGGTCAGACTCGTATGCCACTGGTGCAGAAGGCAGTTACCGACTTCTTCGGTAAAGAAGCACGTAAAGACGTGAACCCGGACGAAGCTGTTGCCATGGGTGCTGCCATCCAGGGCGCCGTTCTGGCCGGTGACGTGAAAGACGTTCTGCTGCTCGACGTCAGCCCGCTGACCCTGGGTATCGAAACCATGGGCGGCGTGATGACCGCGCTGATCGAGAAAAACACCACGATTCCTACCAAGAAATCGCAAGTGTTCTCGACTGCCGACGACAACCAGGGCGCCGTGACCATTCACGTTCTGCAGGGCGAGCGCAAGCAAGCCGCTCAGAACAAGTCCCTGGGCAAGTTCGACCTGGCCGAGATTCCACCAGCGCCACGTGGTGTGCCACAGATCGAAGTGACCTTCGACATCGACGCCAACGGCATCCTGCACGTCGGCGCGAAAGACAAGGCGACCGGTAAAGAGCAGAAGATCACCATCAAGGCCAACTCCGGCCTGTCGGATGAAGAAATCCAGAAGATGGTGCGCGACGCCGAGCTGAACGCTGAAGAAGACCGCAAGTTCGAAGAGCTGGCCGCTGCCCGCAACCAGGGTGATGCACTGGTTCACTCGACTCGCAAGATGATCGCTGACGCTGGCGACAAAGTGACTGCAGAAGAGAAGACTGCAATCGAAGCGGCCGTGGTTGCCCTGGAAGCCGCCGTCAAAGGCGACGACAAGGCTGCCATCGACGCCAAGGTTGAAGAACTGTCGAAAGTCTCCGCTCCGGTTGCCCAGAAGATGTACGCCGAACAGGCTCAGCCTGCTGAAGGCGCGGCACCGCACGCAGAGAAAGCTGAAAAGGCTGACGATGTTGTCGATGCCGAGTTCGAAGAAGTCAAAGACCACAAGTAAGTTGTTGGTCGGCCGGTTGACTGCCTTTGGGCACTGACTGGTAGGATGTCGCCGCGCGGGAGCTTGCTCCCGCGTTGGCGTATCTGGAATACGCGAATTTTTACAGCATGCGACAAGCTTCGCGTGTTGGCGGCATGGCCGGAAATGCTCCTGCTTTTCGAGCCGAAAGTGCCGCATGAATCAAAGACCAGGATCGTTGAATTGACGTGAGTTGGGTCCGGGCCTGTATTGGGGCTCAACGAGTTTGGCGAAGCTCAGGAGGGGTTTGCCGAACGTCCTTAAGAGTGCAAAGACTTATGGCAAAGCGTGACTATTACGAAGTGTTGGGTGTTGAGCGCGGCTCAAGCGACGCAGACCTGAAGAAGGCCTATCGCCGTCTGGCGATGAAGCATCACCCGGACCGTAATCCCGATGACAAAGCATCGGAAGAACTGTTCAAAGAGGCCAACGAGGCCTACGAAGTATTGTCCGATTCCAGCAAGCGTGCGGCGTACGATCAGTACGGTCATGCCGGCGTCGACCCGAGCATGGGCGGCGGCGGTGCCGGTTTCGGCGGTCAGAATTTCTCTGACATTTTCGGCGATGTCTTCAGTGACTTCTTCGGTGGCGGTCGCGGTGGTTCCCGTGGCGGCGCCCAGCGTGGCAGCGACTTGCGCTACACCCTGGAATTGAACCTGGAAGAAGCGGTGCGCGGTACGACCGTGAATATCCGTGTTCCGACACTGGTCAATTGCAAACCATGCGACGGTTCGGGCGCCAAGAAAGGCTCGTCGCCATCGACTTGTCCGACTTGCGGCGGCATCGGTCAGGTGCGCATGCAGCAAGGCTTCTTCTCGGTGCAGCAGACCTGCCCGCGCTGCCATGGCCAGGGCAAAATCATTTCCGATCCGTGTGACTCCTGCCACGGTGACGGTCGCGTCGAAGAGTACAAAACCCTCTCCGTCAAAGTGCCGGCCGGTGTCGACACCGGTGATCGCATTCGTCTGTCGGGCGAAGGTGAGGCGGGTACTCAGGGTGGCCCGACCGGCGACTTGTATGTGGTGATCAACGTCCGCGAACACGACATCTTCCAGCGTGACGGCAAGCATCTGTTCTGCGAAGTGCCGATCAGCTTCGTCGATGCGGCTCTGGGTGGCGAACTGGAAATTCCGACCCTCGACGGTCGCGTCAAGCTGAAGATTCCGGAAGGCACTCAGACCGGCAAGCAGTTCCGCGTACGCGGCAAGGGCGTTGCGCCAGTACGTGGCGGTGGTGCCGGCGACCTGATGTGCCGTGTGGCCGTCGAAACGCCGGTCAACCTGAACCGTCGTCAGCGTGAACTGCTGGAAGAGTTCCGCAGCTCCCTGGCGGACGACAACAGCCATTCGCCGAAAACCACCGGTTGGTTTGACGGTGTAAAACGCTTCTTCGGCGATCTGTAAGGAGTCGGCATGCGACGTATAGCTGTGATGGGCGCTGCCGGGCGCATGGGCAAGATCTTGGTCGAGGCTGTGCAGCAGCGCGCGCCGTTGACCGGTTTGACGGCTGCCATCGTTCGCCCTGGCAGTACGCTGATCGGGGTGGATGCCGGTGAGTTGGCGTCGCTCGGGCGAATCGGCGTGCCATTGTCCGGGAATCTGGAGTCGGTGGCGGAAGAGTTCGATGTGTTGATCGACTTCACCCTTCCGGAAGTCATGCTGAAAAACCTGGCGTTCTGCCGCAAGGCCGGCAAGGCCATGGTGATTGGCACGACTGGTCTGGATGCTGCCCAGAAGCAGTTGCTGGCCGAGGCGGGCAAGGATATTCCGATCGTGTTTGCTGCCAACTTCAGTGTTGGCGTCAACCTGTCGCTGAAGCTGCTCGATATGGCGGCGCGGGTGCTGGGTGATGATGCAGACATCGAAATCATCGAAGCCCATCACCGTCACAAGATCGATGCGCCTTCGGGTACGGCCCTGCGTATGGGTGAAGTGATTGCCAGTGCACTGGATCGCGATCTGCAGAAGGTTGCGGTCTATGGTCGTGAAGGTCACACCGGTGCCCGTGAGCGCGAAACCATCGGTTTTGCCACTGTTCGCGGTGGTGATGTGGTGGGCGATCACACAGTGCTGTTCGCCTGTGAAGGCGAGCGACTGGAGATCACCCACAAGGCTTCGAGCCGCATGACGTTCGCCAAAGGTGCCGTGCGTGCTGCGTTGTGGCTGGATGCTCGCGAGCCCGGTCTTTATGACATGCAAGACGTGCTCGACTTGCGTTGATCCTTGTTTGAAGCCGGCGCAAACGCTCTGTTTGTGCCGGTTTTGCTCCGCCCGGCGACACCCTGTCGCATTCTCCGGCCTTTCAGGCTCATTGGCGGTAGACCAAAAAACCCTTTTTCTGTAAGCTACAGCTTTAGTGTGTCCACTAAAAGCGCGCAGAATAATTCAGTGAAGAAGCGGGGTGACGTGTCCATACGTCACTCCGCTTTTTTACAACCTGCGATTGCCCTTTCATGCGTTATTTACGGGAGGTCTTCTTGACTAAGCCAGCCATACTCGCCCTTGCTGATGGCAGCATTTTTCGCGGCGAAGCCATTGGAGCCGACGGTCAGACCGTTGGTGAGGTGGTGTTCAACACCGCAATGACCGGCTATCAGGAAATCCTTACCGATCCTTCCTACGCCCAACAGATCGTTACCCTGACTTACCCGCACATCGGCAACACTGGCACCACGCCGGAAGACGCCGAGTCTGACCGCGTCTGGTCCGCTGGCTTGGTTATCCGTGACCTGCCGCTGGTAGCGAGCAACTGGCGTAACACGATGTCCCTGTCCGATTACCTGAAAGCCAACAATGTTGTGGCGATCGCCGGTATCGACACCCGCCGCCTGACCCGCATCCTGCGTGAAAAAGGCGCACAGAACGGCTGCATCATGGCCGGCGACAACATCTCCGAAGAAGCCGCGATTGCCGCTGCGCAAGGTTTCCCGGGCCTGAAGGGCATGGACCTGGCGAAAGTCGTCAGCACCAAGACCCAATACGAATGGCGCTCCACTGTCTGGGATCTGAAAACCGACAGCCACGCGACCATCGAAGCCTCCGAGCTGCCTTACCACGTGGTTGCCTACGACTACGGCGTCAAGGTCAACATCCTGCGCATGCTGGTCGAGCGCGGCTGCCGCGTGACCGTGGTGCCGGCGCAAACCCCGGCTGCCGACGTGCTGGCACTGAAGCCGGACGGTGTGTTCCTGTCCAACGGTCCTGGTGACCCGGAGCCTTGCGACTACGCGATCAAGGCCATCAAGGAAGTACTGGAAACCGAGATTCCGGTGTTCGGCATCTGCCTCGGCCACCAACTGTTGGCTCTGGCCTCCGGCGCCAAGACCCTGAAAATGGGCCACGGCCACCACGGTGCCAACCACCCGGTACAGGATCTGGACACTGGCGTCGTGATGATCACCAGCCAGAACCACGGTTTCGCGGTTGATGAAGCAACCCTGCCAGCCAACGTCCGCGCGATCCACAAATCGCTGTTCGACGGCACCCTGCAAGGTATCGAGCGCACCGACAAGAGCGCGTTCAGCTTCCAGGGTCACCCTGAGGCGAGCCCGGGCCCGAACGATGTGGCACCACTGTTTGACCGCTTCATCAACGAGATGGCCAAGCGACGCTAAGCGTTCGCCTTGAGACTGTAGCGAGAAGCCCCTCGAGGGCGGCCCCGAAACCGGCGGCCCCCTCGGGACTTCAGAAATCGATCAAGACGGCTTGCCGACTGACCTGCGGATTTGAGTGACAAACCCATGCCAAAACGTACAGACATTAAAAGCATCCTGATTCTCGGCGCTGGCCCGATCGTTATCGGCCAGGCCTGCGAATTCGACTACTCCGGCGCCCAGGCTTGCAAAGCCCTGCGCGAAGAGGGTTATCGCGTCATCCTGGTGAACTCCAACCCGGCCACCATTATGACCGACCCGGACATGGCCGACGCCACCTACATCGAACCGATCAAATGGCAGACCGTTGCCAAGATCATCGAAAAAGAGCGTCCGGATGCGGTGCTGCCAACCATGGGCGGTCAGACTGCTCTGAACTGCGCCCTGGACCTGGAGCGCGAAGGCGTTCTGGAGAAGTTCGGCGTGGAAATGATCGGCGCCAACGCTGACACCATCGACAAGGCTGAAGACCGTTCGCGTTTCGACAAGGCGATGAAAGCCATTGGTCTGGAATGCCCGCGTTCCGGTATCGCCCACAGCATGGAAGAAGCCAACGCGGTGCTCGAGCGCCTGGGCTTCCCGTGCATCATCCGTCCGTCCTTCACCATGGGCGGCACCGGTGGCGGTATCGCTTACAACCGTGAAGAGTTCGAAGAAATCTGCGCCCGTGGTCTGGACCTGTCGCCAACCAAGGAACTGCTGATCGACGAATCGCTGATCGGCTGGAAAGAATATGAAATGGAAGTTGTCCGCGACAAAAAGGACAACTGCATCATCGTCTGCTCGATCGAAAACTTCGACCCGATGGGCGTGCACACTGGTGACTCGATCACTGTGGCTCCAGCCCAGACCCTGACCGACAAGGAATACCAGATCCTGCGTAACGCCTCGCTGGCGGTACTGCGCGAGATCGGCGTCGAGACTGGCGGTTCCAACGTTCAGTTCGGTATCTGCCCGGACACCGGCCGCATGGTCGTGATCGAAATGAACCCGCGTGTATCGCGTTCCTCGGCCCTGGCTTCGAAAGCCACCGGTTTCCCGATCGCCAAGGTCGCGGCCAAACTGGCGGTCGGTTACACCCTCGACGAGCTGTCGAATGACATCACCGGCGGCAAGACCCCGGCGTCCTTCGAGCCGTCCATCGACTACGTCGTGACCAAGCTGCCGCGCTTCGCCTTCGAGAAGTTCGCCAACGCTGACGCACGCCTGACCACTCAAATGAAGTCGGTAGGCGAAGTCATGGCCATCGGCCGTACCTTCCAGGAATCCCTGCAGAAAGCCCTGCGTGGTCTGGAAGTAGGCGTTTGCGGTCTGGACGAGAAGGTCGACCTGAGCAATCCGGAAAGCATGAGCGTGCTCAAGCGCGAGCTGACCGTGCCGGGCGCCGAGCGTATCTGGTACGTGGCGGACGCTTTCCGCGCCGGCATGACCGTCGAAGAAATCTTCGGCATGAACATGATCGACCCGTGGTTCCTGGTGCAGATCGAAGATCTGATCAAGGACGAAGAGAAGGTCAAGACCCTCGGTCTGTCCGCTATCGACCGCGACCTGATGTTCAAGCTCAAGCGCAAAGGCTTCTCCGATCAGCGTCTGGCCAAGCTGCTGGGCGTCACCGAGAAAAACCTGCGCACTCACCGTCAAAAACTGGAAGTGTTCCCGGTCTACAAGCGCGTTGACACCTGCGCCGCCGAGTTCGCTACTGACACCGCTTATCTGTACTCGACTTACGAGGAAGAGTGCGAAGCAGCGCCGTCCGGTCGCGACAAGATCATGATTCTGGGTGGCGGTCCGAACCGTATCGGCCAGGGTATCGAGTTTGACTATTGCTGCGTACACGCCGCTCTCGCCCTGCGCGAAGACGGCTACGAAACCATCATGGTCAACTGCAACCCGGAAACCGTTTCCACTGACTACGACACTTCCGACCGTCTGTACTTCGAGCCGGTGACCCTGGAAGACGTGCTGGAAATCTGCCGCGTCGAGAAGCCGAAAGGCGTGATCGTCCAGTACGGTGGCCAGACGCCTCTGAAACTGGCTCGCGCCCTTGAAGCGGCCGGCGTGCCGATTATCGGTACCAGTCCTGACGCCATCGACCGTGCCGAAGACCGTGAGCGCTTCCAGCAGATGGTTGAGCGTCTGAACCTGCGTCAGCCGCCAAACGCTACCGTGCGCAGCGAAGACGAAGCTGTTCGTGCTGCCGCGAAGATCGGTTATCCGCTGGTTGTGCGTCCGTCCTACGTGCTGGGCGGCCGGGCGATGGAAATCGTCTACAAGGAAGAAGAACTCAAGCGTTACCTGCGTGATGCGGTGCAAGTGTCGAATGACAGCCCGGTGCTGCTCGACCACTTCCTCAACTGCGCCATCGAGATGGACGTGGATGCGGTCTGCGACGGCAAGGACGTAGTGATCGGCGCGATCATGCAGCACATCGAACAGGCGGGCGTTCACTCCGGTGACTCCGCGTGCTCGCTGCCACCTTACTCGCTGCCGGCGCACATCCAGGACGAGATGCGCGAACAGGTCAAGAAAATGGCCCTGGAACTGGGCGTGGTCGGCCTGATGAACGTTCAGTTGGCGCTGCAAGGCGAAGACATCTACGTCATCGAAGTCAACCCGCGTGCTTCCCGTACCGTGCCGTTCGTATCGAAGTGCATCGGTGTTTCCCTGGCGATGATTGCTGCCCGTGTAATGGCCGGCAAGACCTTGAAGGAAATCGGCTTCACCAAGGAAATCATCCCGAACTTCTACAGTGTGAAAGAGGCGGTGTTCCCGTTCGCCAAATTCCCTGGCGTGGACCCGATCCTCGGCCCAGAGATGAAGTCCACCGGTGAAGTGATGGGCGTCGGCGACACCTTCGGCGAAGCCTTTGCCAAAGCTCAGATGGGCGCCAGCGAAGTGCTGCCGACCGGCGGCACCGCATTCATCAGCGTACGTGACGACGACAAGCCGCTGGTTGCAGGCGTGGCCCGTGATCTGATCAACTTGGGCTTCGAAGTGGTCGCCACTGCCGGGACTGCCAAGCTCATCGAGGCGGCTGGCCTGAAAGTGCGTCGCGTGAACAAGGTGACCGAGGGTCGTCCGCACGTGGTCGACATGATCAAGAATGACGAAGTCACCCTGATCATCAACACCACCGAAGGTCGTCAGTCGATCGCCGACTCCTATTCCATTCGCCGCAACGCCCTGCAGCACAAGATTTACTGCACCACCACCATTGCTGCTGGCGAAGCCATCTGCGAAGCGCTGAAGTTCGGTCCAGAGAAGACCGTACGCCGCTTGCAGGATCTACACGCAGGATTGAAGGCATGAGCATAACCAAGTACCCAATGACTGTTCAGGGCGCTCGCGCCCTGGAAGAAGAGCATGCTCACCTGACCAAGGTCGTTCGTCCGAAGCTCAGCCAGGACATCGGTACGGCCCGCGAGTTGGGTGACTTGAAGGAAAACGCCGAATACCATGCTGCCCGCGAACAGCAGGGCATGGTCGAGGCGCGTATTCGTGACATCGAAGGCCGGATCCAGAATCAGGTCGTCATTGATGTCACGACCATTCCTCACACAGGCAAAGTGATTTTCGGCACCACCGTTGAAATCGCAAACGTCGAGACTGATGAAAGCGTCACCTACCACATCGTTGGTGAGGATGAGGCAGACTTCAAGCTCGGCAAGATTTCGGTCGGTTCGCCTCTGGCCCGTGCCTTGATCGGCAAGGAAGAGGGCGACGTCGTTGCCGTGAAAACGCCTGGTGGCGTTATCGAGTACGAGATTGTCGAAGTCCGTCACATCTGAAACAGGGCGCCCGCTACATGCGGGCGCCATGCTCTGGCAGCTGACCCAGATGTTGTGGGTCGGCGGATTGTGGCTGGTACACCTCGGCCTGCAGCCGGTGCTGGGCAAGATTGGCCTGGCGCCGCTGTTGATCGACGAGGTCGCCAGTGCGTTTGAAGTGCCGGTGGTTGGGTTCGCTGCCGCGTGCGTGATTTTTCAGGCTTTGGTGCTGGTACAGGCCGAGGGCCTTGCCAGTCTATGGCGGGATTTTCGCGGGCAAGTGCTGCTGATGGCGCTGTATGCAAGTGCGATGTATGTCGCAGTGCGTGTCGGCTGGCCGGATGCGCAGCGCTGGCAGGTGTTCAGCTTTCTTGTGTTGGGTTTTTCCGGGCTGGTGCTGGTGTTGCAACCCGTGCCGGGATGGAGTGGCAGGGTGCGCGAAGCACACCCTTGACCCTTGTCATCACTTGAAGCGATGGACGTTCGACAGCTGCTTGTTGACGCTGAAGTTCTTGCGGTAAATCAGTGCCATCTTGCCGATGACCTGAACCAGATCCGCTTTGCCGACCTTGCACAGTTCTGCAATGGAGGCCAGGCGCGACTCGCGATCGAGGATGTTGAGTTTGATCTTGATCAGCTCGTGATCCGCCAAAGCGCGTTCAAGCTCGGCTAAGACACCTTCAGTCAGACCGTTGTCAGCCACAATCAAAACTGGTTTCAGGTGGTGGCCAATGGATTTGTACTGTTTCTTCTGCTCTTGAGTGAGCGGCATAATCTGACCCTTTCGTCTGGATTCTGTAAAATGGCGGCCATTTTACCCGAGGGCTCGTGGATCCGCCCAATTAATCACGACCCTAATCAACGAGGTGCCCAATGGCGCGTTCCAAGACAAGCCTTGGTTGGCTGAAACGACATGTCAACGATCCCTATGTGAAGCAGGCGCAGAAGGATGGCTACCGCTCGCGTGCGAGTTACAAACTTCTGGAGATCCAGGAGAAATACAAGCTGATCCGTCCGGGTATGAGCGTCGTTGACCTCGGCGCGGCGCCTGGCGGCTGGTCGCAGGTCACTAGTCGGCTGATCGGTGGTCAGGGGCGACTGATCGCCTCGGACATCCTGGAAATGGACGGCATTCCGGACGTGACTTTCATTCAGGGTGACTTCACCGAGGACGCAGTGCTCACTCAGATCCTTGAGGCTGTGGGTAATTCGCAGGTGGACCTTGTGATTTCCGATATGGCCCCCAATATGAGTGGTACGCCTGAAGTGGATATGCCCAAAGCCATGTTCCTGTGCGAGCTGGCGCTTGATCTGGCGGAGCGGATACTCAAGCCGGGTGGCAATTTCGTGATCAAGATTTTTCAGGGCGAAGGGTTTGATGTTTACCTGAAGGATGCTCGTCGGAAATTCGACAAGATCCAGATGATCAAGCCGGATTCCTCTCGTGGCAGCTCCCGTGAGCAATATATGCTGGCTTGGGGCTATCGCGGCCGTAGCGAGTAAAACGAGGTTTTTTGGCGGGGTGATAGGTTTTTCGTATTTCGCCCCGCGCGCATAAGCGAATATTGTGTAGAAAGTGTTTCACAAAGGGTTACAGACGGCGCCTGCCAGAGCTGTAGGTAATGTAGTAAGTTAGGCCGGTGAATATCATGCGAAGCGCGCGCCAATAGCGGAGCTTGCTTCAGAGGGTAGTTAATTGAACGATATGGCAAAGAATCTGATCCTGTGGTTGATCATCGCGGCTGTCCTGGTGACGGTGATGAACAACTTCTCCAGCCCTAACGAGCCGCAGACCCTCAACTATTCCGACTTCATCCAGCAGGTCAAGGATGGCAAGGTCGAACGCGTAGCGGTAGATGGCTACGTGATTACCGGCAAGCGCAACGACGGCGACAGCTTCAAGACCATTCGTCCGGCAATTCAGGACAATGGCCTGATCGGCGACCTGGTCGACAACCACGTCGTGGTCGAAGGCAAGCAGCCTGAGCAGCAAAGCATCTGGACCCAGCTTCTGGTGGCCAGCTTCCCGATCCTGGTGATCATCGCGGTGTTTATGTTCTTCATGCGCCAGATGCAGGGCGGTGCAGGCGGCAAGGGCGGGCCGATGAGCTTTGGCAAGAGCAAGGCGCGCCTGCTGTCCGAAGATCAGGTGAAAACCACCCTGGCTGACGTTGCCGGTTGCGACGAAGCCAAGGAAGAGGTTGGCGAGCTCGTCGAGTTCCTTCGGGATCCGGGCAAGTTCCAGCGTTTGGGTGGCCGCATTCCTCGCGGCGTACTGATGGTCGGTCCTCCAGGTACCGGTAAAACCTTGCTGGCGAAGGCGATTGCCGGCGAAGCCAAGGTGCCGTTCTTTACCATCTCCGGTTCCGACTTCGTTGAAATGTTCGTCGGTGTCGGTGCCAGCCGTGTTCGCGACATGTTCGAACAGGCCAAGAAACACGCACCTTGCATCATCTTCATCGACGAGATCGACGCCGTTGGTCGCCATCGTGGCGCTGGCATGGGAGGCGGTCACGACGAGCGTGAGCAGACTCTCAACCAGTTGCTGGTCGAGATGGACGGCTTCGAAATGAATGATGGCATCATCGTCATTGCTGCAACCAACCGTCCTGACGTGCTGGACCCTGCTCTGCTGCGTCCGGGTCGTTTCGACCGTCAGGTGGTAGTCGGTCTGCCGGATATCCGTGGTCGCGAACAGATCCTCAAAGTGCACATGCGTAAAGTGCCAATGGGTGACGACGTCGCTCCGGCCGTTATCGCTCGTGGTACTCCGGGCTTCTCCGGTGCCGACCTTGCGAACCTGGTCAACGAGGCTTCGCTGTTCGCTGCCCGTGCCGGCAAGCGTATCGTCGAGATGAAAGAGTTCGAACTGGCCAAAGACAAGATCATGATGGGTGCTGAGCGCAAATCCATGGTCATGTCCGAAAAAGAGAAGCAGAACACGGCTTATCACGAAGCCGGCCACGCCATTGTCGGTCGCGTCGTGCCTGAGCATGATCCGGTCTACAAGGTGTCGATCATCCCGCGCGGTCGTGCGCTGGGTGTGACCATGTTCCTGCCGGAAGAAGATCGCTACAGCCTGTCCAAGCGTGCGTTGATCAGTCAGATCTGCTCGCTGTACGGCGGTCGTATCGCTGAAGAAATGACCCTGGGCTTCGACGGTGTGACAACCGGCGCCTCCAACGACATCATGCGTGCCAGTCAAATTGCGCGGAACATGGTGACCAAGTGGGGTCTGTCGGAAAAGCTCGGTCCGTTGATGTACGCCGAAGAAGAAGGTGAGGTATTCCTTGGTCGTGGGGGTGGTGGTCAGAACGCCAGTTTCTCTGGTGAGACCGCCAAGCTGATTGACTCGGAAGTTCGCAGCATCATCGATCAGTGCTACGGCACCGCCAAGCAGATCCTTACGGATAACCGTGACAAGCTCGATGCCATGGCTGATGCCTTGATGAAGTACGAGACGATCGATGCCGAACAGATCGACGACATCATGGCGGGTCGCACGCCGCGTGAGCCTCGCGACTGGTCGGGTGGCACCGGTACTGGCACGCCTCCTCCGGTGGTTCAGGATGAGCGTCCGGAAACACCGATTGGCGGTCCGGCTGCTGACGTTTAAGGTTTGAAATGACTTCTGTACAGTCCCTGACCCGGTTGCCTTGCGGCAACCGGGTTCTTGATTTGGCCCGGACGCATGTCATGGGCATTCTCAATGTCACTCCCGATTCCTTCTCCGACGGCGGCCGATACAGCCAGCTTGATGCAGCCCTGCGTCACGCCGAGGCGATGGTGTTGGCCGGTGCGACGCTGATTGATGTCGGCGGCGAGTCCACTCGGCCTGGTGCGCGAGCGGTTTCACCGCTTGAGGAGTTGGAGCGCGTAGCGCCAGTCGTGGAGCTGATCAATCGCGAGCTGGATGTGATCATCTCTGTCGATACGTCGACCCCGGCTGTCATGCGGGAAACTGCGCGGTTGGGGGCTGGATTGATCAACGACGTGCGATCGCTGCGGCGTGATGGTGCGCTGGATGCGGCGGCGGCCACGGGGCTGCCGGTCTGTCTTATGCATATGCTGGGCGAACCGGGCGACATGCAGGACAATCCGCACTATCAGGATGTCACCCGGGAAGTGGGTGAGTTCCTCGCTGAGCGTATGGATCAATGTGCGTCGGTCGGGATACCTGCTGAGCGAATCATCCTTGATCCTGGTTTCGGCTTCGCTAAAACCCTGCAGCACAATCTAAGCTTGTTCAGGCACATGGATGCCCTTCATGCATTGGGGCGACCTCTGTTGGTCGGCGTCTCGCGAAAAAGCATGATCGGACAGGCCCTGAATCGTCCTGTGGGCGAGCGTCTGTATGGTGGCTTGGCCTTGGCGGCACTGGCATCTGTCAAAGGTGCGCGTATATTGCGCGTCCATGATGTGGCGGAAACGGTGGATGTTGTGCGGATGATCGCAGCCGTAGAATCAGCCGAATAAGAATGATGGAGCGCTTATGAGCAAGAAATACTTTGGTACCGACGGCATTCGTGGCCGTGTCGGTGAATACCCGATTACTCCGGACTTCATGCTCAAGCTCGGCTGGGCAGCCGGCATGGCTTTCCGAAAAATGGGTGCCTGCAAGGTGCTCGTTGGCAAGGACACGCGAATTTCCGGATATATGTTTGAATCGGCTCTGGAAGCTGGTCTCACCTCGGCAGGTGCCGACGTGATGCTGCTCGGGCCGATGCCGACGCCTGCGATCGCTTACCTGTCGCGCACATTCCAGGCTGAGGCCGGTATCGTGATCAGTGCTTCGCACAATCCTCATGACGATAACGGCATCAAGTTTTTCTCCGGTCGCGGCACCAAGTTGCCGGATGAACTTGAGCTGATGATCGAGGAGTTGCTCGACGCACCGATGACAGTGGTCGAGTCGAGCAAGATTGGCAAGGTCTCGCGAATCAACGATGCGTCCGGTCGATACATCGAGTTCTGCAAGAGCAGCGTACCGACCAACACCAGTTTTGCCGGTCTCAAGATCGTGATCGACTGTGCGCACGGAGCAACCTACAAGGTCGCGCCGAGCGTCTTTCGTGAGTTGGGTGCCGAGGTTGTGGTGTTGTCCGCCCAGCCCAACGGCCTGAACATCAACGACAACTGTGGCTCGACGCACATGGGGCCGCTGCAGGCGGCGGTGCTTTCCGAGCACGCTGACCTGGGTATCGCTTTCGATGGTGACGGTGACCGGGTCCTGATGGTTGATCACACCGGCGCGATTGTTGATGGCGATGAGCTGATTTTCATCATTGCTCGCGATCTGCATGAGCGCGGCAAGTTGCAGGGTGGCGTGGTCGGTACGCTGATGAGTAACCTGGGTCTGGAGTTGGCCTTGGCGGATCTGGGGATTCCTTTCGTGCGCGCAAATGTCGGCGACCGTTATGTGATCGCCGAGTTGCTGGAGCGCGATTGGCTGGTCGGTGGTGAGAATTCCGGACATGTCGTCTGCTTCAATCACACCACGACTGGCGATGCGATCATCGCGGCATTGCAGGTGTTGATGGCGTTGAAAGCCCGTAATGAAGGTCTGGCGCAAACCCGTCAGGCCCTGCGCAAGTGTCCTCAGGTACTGATCAATGTGCGTTTTGGCGGCGGCGACAGTCCGCTCGACCATCCGGCTGTCAAGGAAGCCAGCAAGCGTGTGACCGAGGCAATGGCGGGGCGTGGGCGTGTCCTTCTGCGCAAGTCCGGGACAGAGCCTCTGGTGCGCGTCATGGTCGAAGGTGAAGACGAAACTCAGGTTCGCAGCTACGCCGAAGAACTGGCAAAACTGGTAACTGAAGTTTCTGCCTGATACGGCTTGCCAGCCATGATTGTGTTGGGTAACATCTGCGCCCACTTTGACCGACGAGGTACAGCATGCGTCGCCCTATGGTAGCTGGTAACTGGAAGATGCACGGTACCCGCGCCAGCGTCGCTGAGCTGATCAACGGCCTTCGTCATCTGGCCTTGCCAAGCGGTGTTGATGTCGCGGTATTCCCGCCTTGCTTGCATATCAATCAAGTGATTGATGGCTTGAAAGGAAAGTCGATTTCGGTCGGCGCGCAGAACTCTGCGGTGGAATCGATGCAAGGTGCATTGACCGGTGAAGTTGCACCGAGTCAGTTGGTGGATGCAGGTTGTTCCCTGGTGCTTGTCGGGCACTCCGAACGCCGTCAGATTATGGGCGAGCGAGACGGGATGCTGAATCGCAAGTTCGCAGCGGCACAGGCATGTGGCTTGATTCCGGTGTTGTGTGTAGGGGAAACCCTGGAGCAGCGCGAAGCTGGAAAAACTCTTGAGGTTGTCGGGCGTCAGCTGGGCAGTATCATAGAGGAGCTGGGTGTCGGTGCTTTTGCCAATGCAGTGATCGCTTACGAGCCGGTCTGGGCCATTGGTACCGGGCTGACTGCAACGCCGCAACAGGCTCAGGATGTGCATAAGGCCATTCGTGAGCAGTTGGCGGCAGAGAATTCTGAGGTCGCACGAGGTGTGCGGCTTCTATACGGCGGCAGCGTGAAGGCGGCCAATGCGGTCGAACTGTTCGGCATGCCGGATATCGATGGGGGGCTCATAGGTGGAGCTTCCCTGAATGCAGATGAGTTCGGTGCGATTTGTCGCGCCGCGGGAAACTGAAAAAATGCTGGAAACAGTCGTAGTCGTTTTTCATCTGCTGGGTGCATTGGGCGTAGTAGCTCTGGTTTTGCTGCAGCAGGGTAAGGGTGCGGACGCTGGCGCGTCTTTCGGAGCAGGTGCTTCAAATACTGTGTTCGGAAGCCAAGGTTCCTCTACCTTTCTTAGTAAGTTTACTGCTATACTTGCCGCCGGTTTCTTCATAACCAGCTTGGGGTTAGGATACTTTGCTAAAGAGAAGGCTCATCAGCTGACTCAAGCAGGTTTGCCAAACCCGGCAGTGTTGGAAGTTCCAAAGCAACAACCGGCTTCTGATGATGTCCCGGTGCTTCAAGAGCAAAAGTCGGCTACTCCAGCGACTGACGTGCCTCCAGCTCAAGAGCAAAAGTAAGAAGGGTTTCAAACGTAGTATTGCCGAGGTGGTGGAATTGGTAGACACGCAACCTTGAGGTGGTTGTGCCCATAGGGTGTAGGGGTTCGAGTCCCCTTCTCGGTACCAATTAGTCAGGAGAGCCCGCTGTTGCGGGCTTTCTTGCAGGTGGAAGGTTACATTGACCCTACTGGGGATCGGTCGTATACTTCCGCCCCAGCTTTGTCGCGGGGTGGAGCAGTCTGGTAGCTCGTCGGGCTCATAACCCGAAGGTCGTCGGTTCAAATCCGGCCCCCGCAACCAGTTTAAGGAGCCCCTTTTAAGGGGCTTTTTGTTAGCTGGACACTTTCAACGCCGCTGTTCGACGGCGTTTCAAGGATGGGCGTTTCGCCCATTTTTTTATTTTGCATAGCATGCACATACATGCACGAGGGGGTTCAGGTGTCGAGCAAGCTAGAAGAGTTGCAGGCCTTGCTGGCCCCGGTGGTCGTGGCCCTAGGCTATGAATGCTGGGGTATTGAGTTTTCGGCTCAAGGTCGCCACTCAATGTTGCGCGTTTATATCGATAAGGAAGGCGGCGTACTGGTGGACGATTGCGCC
The DNA here is from genome assembly GCF_054071635.1 of Pseudomonas sp. SDO52101_S400. Classification (NCBI taxonomy): domain Bacteria; kingdom Pseudomonadati; phylum Pseudomonadota; class Gammaproteobacteria; order Pseudomonadales; family Pseudomonadaceae; genus Pseudomonas; species Pseudomonas sp. SDO52101_S400. The sequence goes on from NZ_JBSVWF010000005.1 coordinate 51,160, forward strand.
ATCGTCAGCCGTCAGATCAGCGGTGTGCTGGATGTTGAAGATCCGATATCCGTTGAATACACCCTTGAAGTTTCCTCGCCAGGCATGGAACGCCCACTGTTCACTCTTGAGCAGTTTGCCAAATATGTCGGTGAACAAGTGAAGATCAAGCTGCGCTCGCCTTTTGAAGGACGACGCAACTTTCAGGGCCTTCTGCGCGGTGTAGAAGAACAGGATGTCGTGGTGCAGGTAGATGACCATGAGTTCCTGTTGCCGATCGATATGATCGACAAGGCCAACATTATTCCCAGTTTTGACTGAGACGCGGATCCCGCGGATCCAATGGCTTGCGAAAGGCGAGGCGTACGATGAGCAAAGAAGTACTGCTGGTTGTTGAGTCGGTATCCAATGAAAAGGGCGTACCGGCAAGCGTAATTTTTGAAGCGCTGGAGCTGGCTCTGGCCACTGCTACCAAAAAGCGTTTTGAAGACGAAGTTGATCTGCGTGTGGAAATCAACCGCCACACCGGTTCTTACGAAACTTTCCGTCGCTGGACGGTCGTCGAAGAGAATGATCTCGATGATCCGGCCATTGAAACCTGGCCGAGCAAGGTTGCTGAAACGCACCCAGGCGCCAAGGTCGGCGATGTTGTTGAAGAAAAGATCGAGTCCATCGAATTCGGCCGCATTGCTGCGCAGACCGCCAAGCAGGTCATCGTGCAGAAAGTGCGCGAAGCCGAGCGCGCTCAAGTGGTTGACGCTTATCGCGAGCGCCTGGGAGAAATCATCTCCGGCACCGTGAAAAAAGTGACCCGCGATAACGTGATCGTCGACCTGGGTAATAACGCTGAAGCGTTGCTGGCCCGCGAAGACATCATCTCTCGCGAAACTTTCCGTGTTGGCGTGCGCCTGCGTGCGCTGCTCAAGGAAATCCGCACCGAGAACCGTGGTCCACAGCTGATCCTGTCGCGTACCGCGCCGGAAATGCTGATCGAGCTGTTCCGTATCGAAGTGCCGGAAATCGCTGAAGGCCTCATCGAAGTCATGGCCGCTTCCCGTGATCCGGGTTCGCGCGCCAAGATCGCTGTCCGCTCCAAGGACAAGCGCATCGACCCGCAGGGCGCGTGCATCGGTATGCGCGGTTCGCGCGTCCAGGCCGTGTCGGGCGAGTTGGGTGGCGAGCGTGTCGATATCGTCCTGTGGGACGACAACCCGGCGCAGTTCGTGATCAATGCCATGTCGCCGGCAGAAGTGGCGGCCATCATCGTTGACGAAGATGCCCACGCCATGGACATCGCCGTTGGCGCAGACAATCTGGCTCAGGCCATCGGTCGTGGTGGTCAGAACGTGCGTCTGGCGAGCCAGCTGACTGGCTGGACCCTGAACGTGATGACCGAATCGGACATCCAGGCTAAGCAACAAGCGGAAACCGGCGACATCCTGCGCAACTTCATCGACGAGCTGGAAGTCGACGAAGAGCTGGCTCAGGTGCTGGTTGACGAAGGCTTCACCAGCCTGGAAGAGATTGCCTACGTACCGTTGGAAGAAATGCTCAACATCGACGGCTTTGACGAAGACATCGTCAACGAGCTTCGTGCTCGTGCCAAGGATCGCTTGTTGACCAAAGCCATCGCTACTGAGGAAAAGCTGGCAGACGCCCATCCGGCCGAAGACCTGCTCTCGCTTGAGGGTATGGACAAGGATTTGGCGATGGAACTGGCGGTGCGCGGCGTAATTACCCGCGAAGACCTGGCCGAGCAGTCTATTGACGACCTGCTCGACATCGACGGCATTGACGATGATCGTGCCGGCAAGTTGATCATGGCCGCCCGAGCCCACTGGTTCGAGTAATTAGGCGCGGCCTGAGGAGAGAAATGCATGACGCAAGTCACGGTGAAACAACTGGCCGATGAGGTCAAAACACCGGTAGAGCGCCTGTTGCAGCAGATGCGTGAGGCAGGTCTGCCGCACACCGCCGCCGAAGAACATGTGACTGACAGTGAGAAGCAATCCCTGCTGACTCACTTGAAGAGCAGCCACAAGGCGAAAGTGGAAGAACCACGCAAGATCACGCTGCAGCGTAAAACCACCAGCACCCTGCGTGTGGCTGGTAGCAAAAGCATCAGCGTTGAAGTCCGCAAAAAGAAAGTTTTCGTACAGCGTAGCCCGGAAGAAATCGAAGCCGAGCGCAAGCGTGAACTGGATGAGCGTCGCGCAGTAGAAAATGCTGCCCGTCAGAAGGCTGAAGAAGAAGCCCGTGTTCGCGCCGAAGAAGAAGCGCGTCGCCAGCCTGCTGCTGCATCGATCGCAACTGCCGAGCCTGTTGCCGCACCTGCGCCAGCCGCCGAACCTGTGCGCGAAGCTGCGCCGGTTGTGGCTGCTGCGCCAGCTGCCGACACTCGCAAGCGTGACGAACAGCGCCGTCCGGACAAACCACGTGCCGACGACAACAATCGTCGGGGCAGTGGCGATGGCGAGCGCAAAAACGCTCCGCATCGTGCTTCGGTCAAGGAAAAGGCACCTGCTCCACGTGTGGCACCACGTACTACCGACGAAGAAAGCGATGGCTTCCGTCGCGGTGGTCGCGGCAAGGCCAAGCTGAAGAAACGCAACGCCCACGGTTTCCAGAGCCCGACCGGCCCTGTCGTGCGTGAAGTGAAGATCGGCGAAACCATCACTGTTGGCGATCTCGCCCAGCAGATGTCGGTGAAGGCTGCTGAAATCATCAAGTTCATGTTCAAACTGGGTACTCCAGCGACCATCAACCAGGTGCTTGATCAGGAAACTGCTCAGCTGGTAGCCGAAGAACTGGGCCACAAAGTGACCCTGGTCAGCGACACTGCCCTGGAAGATTCCCTGGCCGAGTCCCTGAAGTTTGAAGGTGAAGCGGTTCCTCGTGCGCCGGTTGTGACCGTAATGGGTCACGTTGACCACGGTAAGACCTCGCTGCTCGACTATATCCGTCGCGCCAAGGTAGCTGCTGGCGAAGCCGGCGGTATCACCCAGCACATCGGTGCTTACCACGTTGAAACCGAACGCGGCATGGTCACCTTCCTCGACACCCCGGGTCACGCCGCGTTTACCGCAATGCGTGCCCGTGGTGCCAAGGCGACCGACATCGTGATCCTGGTGGTTGCGGCGGACGACGGCGTGATGCCACAAACCATCGAAGCCGTTCAGCACGCTGTCGCTGCTGGCGTTCCGCTGGTGGTTGCGGTGAACAAGATCGACAAGCCGGGCGCTGATCTCGATCGCATCCGTAGCGAACTGTCGGCCCACGGCGTGACCTCCGAAGAGTGGGGTGGCGACACTCCATTCGTTCCGGTCTCCGCGAAGATGGGTACCGGCGTCGACGAACTGCTTGAAGCTGTATTGCTGCAAGCCGAAGTTCTCGAGCTGACTGCTACCCCATCGGCTCCTGGCCGTGGTGTCGTGGTTGAATCGCGTCTGGACAAGGGCCGCGGCCCGGTGGCGACTGTTCTGGTTCAGGACGGTACGCTGCGTCAAGGCGACATGGTGCTGGTTGGTTCGAACTATGGCCGCGTGCGCGCCATGCTCGACGAGAACGGCAAGCCGATCAAGGAAGCAGGTCCGGCCATTCCGGTCGAGATCCTCGGCCTGGACGGTACGCCTGATGCCGGCGACGAGATGAGCGTGGTTGCCGACGAGAAGAAAGCCCGTGAAGTGGCTCTGTTCCGTCAAGGCAAGTTCCGCGAAGTCAAACTGGCTCGCGCTCACGCCGGCAAGCTGGAAAACATCTTCGAAAGCATGGGCCAGGAAGAGAAGAAGACGCTCAATATCGTCCTCAAATCCGACGTCCGTGGTTCGCTGGAAGCCTTGCAGGGCGCTCTGAATGGCCTGGGCAACGACGAAGTGCAAGTGCGCGTGGTCGGTGGCGGTGTTGGTGGTATCACCGAATCCGACGCCAACCTGGCACTGGCTTCCAACGCTGTACTGTTCGGCTTCAACGTGCGTGCCGATGCCGGTGCACGGAAGATCGTCGAGCAGGAAGGTCTGGACATGCGTTACTACAACGTAATCTACGACATCATCGAAGACGTCAAGAAAGCCCTGACCGGTATGCTTGGCAGCGATGTTCGCGAGAACATCCTCGGTGTGGCCGAAGTACGTGACGTGTTCCGTTCGCCTAAGTTCGGCGCTATCGCCGGCTGCATGGTGATCGAGGGTACTGTTCACCGTAACCGTCCGATCCGTGTACTGCGTGAAGACATCGTGATCTTCGAAGGCGAGCTGGAATCCCTGCGCCGCTTCAAGGATGACGCTTCCGAAGTACGTGCCGGCATGGAATGCGGTATCGGCGTGAAGAGCTACAACGACGTCAAAGTCGGTGACAAGATCGAAGTCTTCGAGAAGGTTCAGGTTGCTCGCAGCCTCTGACTCGCGCACTTCAAGGGCCACGTCGGGCCGTCGCATGAAAATGCGCGGCACGGCGTCAGGACTCTAAACGCAACGCCCGGTCTGGCTTTTGTCAGGCCGGGCGTTTGCCGCTTTCAGACCTAGCGGGTTTCACCGCGGGGCAGTAACAGGTAACAAATCATGGCAAAAGAATACAGCCGTACCCAACGTATCGGCGATCAGATGCAGCGAGAGCTGGCCCAACTGATCCGTCGTGAAGTCAAAGACCCGCGCGTCGGCCTGGTCACCATTACCGCTGTTGAAGTCAGCCGTGACGTCGGTCACGCCAAGATCTTCATCACCGTGATGGGGCAGGACAACGCCGAAGACATCGCGCAAAGCATCAAGGTTCTCAACGCCGCCGCCGGTTTCCTGCGCATGCAGCTGGCCCGCGAAATGAAGCTGCGCAGCGTGCCGCAATTGCACTTCCACTACGACGAGTCCGTTGTCCGTGGTGCGCACCTGTCGGCCCTGATCGAGCGTGCCGTGGCTGAGGACAATCAGCACGTGGCGGCTCCAGCACCTGAAGACACCAAGGAGTAACTCGGTGGCTCAGGTCAAACGTATCCGTCGTAACGTCAGCGGCATCATCCTGCTCGACAAGCCGCTGGGGTTCACCTCCAACGCCGCGTTGCAGAAGGTTCGCTGGCTGCTCAACGCCGAGAAGGCCGGGCATACCGGCAGCCTCGACCCGCTGGCCACCGGCGTTCTGCCGCTGTGCTTTGGCGAGGCGACCAAGTTCTCGCAATACCTGCTTGATTCCGACAAGGGTTACGAAACCCTGGCGCAACTGGGCAAGACAACGACCACGGCAGATGCCGAAGGTGAAGTTTTGCAGGAGCGTCCGGTGACCGTTGGTCGCGCCGACATTGAAGCGGTTTTGCCGAAATTTCGCGGGCAAATCAGTCAGATACCGCCGATGTACTCGGCTCTCAAGCGTGATGGCCAGCCGCTGTACAAGCTGGCCCGTGCAGGCGAAGTAGTGGAGCGCGAACCGCGTTCTGTTACTATTGCGCGCTTGGAATTGCTGGCCTTCGAAGGCGATACTGCGCGTCTTGCGGTGGACTGCAGCAAGGGCACCTATATTCGTACTCTCGTAGAGGATATCGGTGAGCAACTCGGTTGTGGTGCGTACGTCGCGGAATTGCGCCGTACCCAGGCCGGGCCTTTCACCCTGGCGCAGACCGTGACTCTCGAAGAGCTCGAAGCGGTACATGCCGAAGGCGGCAACGAAGCGGTCGATCGCTTCTTGATGCCATCGGACAGCGGCCTGCAGGATTGGCCACTGTTGCACTTCTCGGAACACAGTGCGTTCTACTGGCTAAACGGCCAGCCGGTACGCGCTCCGGATGCTCCGAAGTTCGGCATGGTGCGGGTACAGGATCATAATGGTCGCTTCATCGGTATCGGTGAAGTGAGCGAAGACGGGCGCATCGCGCCGCGTCGACTGATTCGGTCAGAATGACCGAACGAGTGTGGCTGTTAACAGGCACGGTCACTACTCATTTATAGATACAGGGATTTGTCCCTGGCCTGTTGAAACTGTTTTTGAAACGGTTTCCTGATAAAAGGATTGCCTCATGGCTCTCGACGTTCAAGAAAAAGCCCAAATCGTAGCTGACTACCAGCAAGCTGTTGGTGACACTGGTTCGCCAGAAGTGCAAGTTGCACTGCTGACCGCCAACATCAACAAACTGCAAGGTCACTTCAAGGCCAACGGTAAAGACCACCACTCCCGTCGTGGTCTGATCCGCATGGTTAACCAGCGTCGCAAGCTGCTGGACTACCTGAAAGGCAAGGACCTGAGCCGTTACAGCGCTCTGATCGCTCGCCTGGGTCTGCGTCGCTAATCAGCGATTGCGCTAGAGGTTGGTTGTCTGTCGTGCGTCAGTGGGATTCCCGCTGGCGCATGGCAGGCTTCCAGCCTCAAGTTTTATCTGGATGCACGTTTTACCTAGGACAGGCGTCGGGCCGATTCCCGGCATTGCCCAAGAATTTCGCAAGAAACCAGTTCCCCCAAGAGCCACAAAGAAGGTAGGACACCGTGAACCCGGTAATCAAAAAATTCCAGTTCGGTCAGTCGACCGTTACCCTCGAGACTGGCCGTATCGCCCGTCAGGCCTCCGGCGCAGTATTGGTCACCGTTGACGACGACGTCAGCGTATTGGTGACTGTAGTCGGTGCCAAGCAAGCCGATCCGGGCAAGGGCTTTTTCCCTCTGTCCGTTCACTACCAGGAAAAGACTTACGCTGCCGGTAAGATCCCTGGCGGTTTCTTCAAGCGTGAAGGCCGTCCTTCCGAGAAAGAAACCCTGACTTCCCGACTGATCGACCGTCCGATCCGTCCACTGTTCCCTGAAGGTTTCATGAACGAAGTGCAGGTTGTCTGCACCGTCGTTTCCACCAGCAAGAAGACCGATCCGGACATCGCTGCGATGATCGGTACTTCGGCTGCCCTGGCTATTTCGGGTATTCCGTTCGACGGCCCGATCGGCGCCGCTCGCGTTGCTTTCCACGAAAGCACCGGCTACCTGCTGAACCCGACTTACGAGCAGCAAGCTGCTTCGAGCCTGGACATGGTCGTTGCTGGTACTTCGGACGCCGTACTGATGGTTGAATCGGAAGCCAAAGAGCTGACCGAAGACCAGATGCTGGGCGCAGTACTGTTTGCTCACGACGAGTTCCAGGTTGTGATCAACGCTGTTAAAGAACTGGCTGCCGAAGCCGCCAAGCCAACCTGGACCTGGGCGCCTGCTCCAGAAGCCACCGAACTGCTGGGCGCTATCCGTGCCGAGTTCGGCGAAGCGATCTCCCAGGCTTACACCATCACCATCAAGGCCGACCGTTACGCGCGTCTGGGCGAGCTGCGTGACCAGGTTGTTGCCAAGCTGTCCGGCGAAGAAGGCCAGCCTTCGGCTTCCGAGGTCAAAGCGGCTTTCGGCGAAATCGAATACCGCACCGTTCGCGAAAACATCGTTAACGGCAAGCCACGTATCGACGGCCGCGACACCCGCACCGTGCGTCCGCTGAACATCGAAGTCGGCGTTCTGCCGAAGACCCACGGTTCGGCGCTGTTCACCCGTGGCGAAACCCAGGCTCTGGTAGTCGCGACTCTGGGCACCGCCCGTGACGCACAGCTGCTGGACACCCTGGAAGGCGAGAAAAAAGACCCGTTCATGCTGCACTACAACTTCCCTCCGTTCTCGGTGGGCGAGTGTGGTCGCATGGGTGGCGCCGGTCGTCGCGAAATCGGTCACGGCCGTCTGGCCCGTCGTTCGGTTTCGGCGATGCTGCCTGCCGCTGACGTGTTCCCGTACACCATCCGTGTGGTTTCGGAAATCACCGAATCCAACGGTTCGAGCTCGATGGCTTCCGTTTGCGGCGCTTCCCTGGCCCTGATGGACGCTGGTGTTCCGATGAAGGCACCTGTTGCCGGTATCGCCATGGGTCTGGTTAAGGAAGGCGAGAAATTCGCTGTTCTGACTGACATCCTCGGTGACGAAGACCACCTGGGCGACATGGACTTCAAAGTAGCCGGTACCGCCAAAGGTGTTACCGCGCTGCAGATGGACATCAAGATCAAGGGCATCACCGAAGAGATCATGGAAATCGCTCTGGGCCAGGCCCTGGAAGCGCGCCTGAACATCCTCGGCCAGATGAACCAGATCATCGGTCAGTCGCGTACCGAACTGTCGGCCAACGCTCCGACCATGATCGCGATGAAGATCGACACCGACAAGATCCGTGACGTTATCGGTAAAGGTGGCGCGACCATTCGTGCGATCTGCGAAGAAACCAAGGCTTCGATCGACATCGAAGACGACGGCTCGATCAAGATCTTCGGCGAAACCAAGGAAGCGGCTGAAGCTGCACGTCAGCGCGTACTGGGTATCACCGCAGAAGCCGAGATCGGCAAGATCTACGTCGGCAAGGTTGAGCGCATCGTCGACTTCGGCGCGTTCGTCAACATCCTGCCGGGCAAGGACGGTCTGGTTCACATCTCGATGCTGAGCGACGCTCGTGTAGAGAAAGTGACCGACATCCTGAAAGAAGGCCAGGAAGTGGAAGTGCTGGTACTGGACGTGGACAACCGCGGCCGTATCAAGCTGTCCATCAAAGACGTGGCAGCGGCCAAGGCTTCGGGCGTTTAATCACCCTGCAGCGTTAGCCCAATAAAAATGCCCCGCCGTGAAAACGGCGGGGCATTTTTTTGTCTGCGAAATATCGAGACATTCTGCGAAGTTGCCGACCTTCAAGACCAGTGCTAGGTTTAGCCCACCGCCCGTGTAGCTCAGCCGGTAGAGCAGCGCACTCGTAACGCGAAGGTCGCAGGTTCGATTCCTGTCTCGGGCACCACTTCCCTTATTTCACCTTGCGGCTCAACTCCTCGACGGTCCGTTTGAGCTGATCCATCGCGCGATCCTGATCGTTGAGCTTCTGCTTCAGGCTGGAGATTTCGCTGTTGTTCGAACTGGAACTTGAGCCGCTGTTGCGCTTGAGGTCTTCGACCTGACGGCTCAGCGTATCGATCTGACGGTCCTGTTCCTTGACCTTGCTCTTCAGATCATCAATCTCTCTGCCGCTGGAGCTTGAGCTCGAACCGCTGCTGCGTTTGAACTCTTCAATCTGACGCGACTGGTCGTTAACGGTGTCGCGCATCTTTTTCAGTTCATCGACACCGATACCGCTCTTTATCACCACGTCTTTGCCGAAATCGTTGTGAATGGCCGAGATCTGGTCGCCGTAGGAAGGGCTGCTGCTACTCAGTTCAACGGCCATTGCGCTGGCCGGCAGGGCCAGCGTGCCCAGCAGGGTGGTCAAAGCGGTGGCGGACACAACAGAAGAAATCTTCAAAAAGCTGCGCATCACTGGGGTTCCTTGTGAACAGCGAAGGTAAGTGCCGATATGGCACATCGCTATGACTCGGGAATCCGATTTATGTTCCGCAGGTCAACTTTTTGTGGGAGAGATGTAAAGACCCGTGTAATTCGCTCGCCAAACGTCCTATATTCGCTGTCTGCATGAGCATCGCCCAGCAGTTTTCAGATGATCCCGAATGGTTCCGAAGGCCGGACAATCCGCGTCAGAGAGATCCTTGATGATCCAGATCCATCTTCCATTCCCATGATCAGCGAGAACGCCATGACTGAATTGACCCAAGAGCAACGCCACGAACAAGCGCTGGAAAAGTACAAACTTGATGCGTCGGAGCTGATGGACGAGATCAAGGATCTGAGTCCCGATGAGCAGAAAGACCAGATCCAATGGGCGTTCGAAGACGAAGCCGAAGCCCAGGGATTGCAGCCGTGGGAACTGACGCTCAAATACACCAGCACCCCTGAAGAGTTCGAGGCCAAGCGCCTTGAGCTGCACAAGGAGGCGGCTGAAGTGCTGGGTGTCGATTGGGAAGAGTACTGCGAGATGAATAATCTGGTGGTTTGAAACAAAAACGCCAGCCTCGAAAGGGCTGGCGTTTTTTATTGCGTGTTCGAATCAGAGACTCAGTCGCATCGACAGGTCCACGGCCTTCACGTCCTTGGTCATCGCGCCGATCGAGATGTAATCCACCCCGGTCTGTGCGATTGGCAACAGCGTGCTTTCGTTGATGCCGCCACTGGCTTCCAGCTTCGCCTTGCCGCCGTTCAGGCGCACGGCTTCGCGCATGTCGTCCAGGCTCAGTTCGTCGAGCATGATGATGTCGGCGCCGGCCGCCAGCGCTTCCTTCAGTTCATCCAGGCTTTCCACTTCGATTTCCACCGGTTTGCCCGGCGCGATCTTGTGCGCAGCGGCAATGGCCTGTGGGATGCCGCCACTGGCGGCGATGTGGTTTTCCTTGATCAGAAACGCGTCGTACAGACCGATGCGATGGTTGTGGCAGCCGCCGCAGGTGACTGCGTATTTCTGCGCCAGACGCAGCCCCGGCAGGGTCTTGCGGGTGTCGAGCAGCTTCACGTCGGTTTCGGCGACGAAGTCCGCGAGGTATTGCGCGCGGGTGGCCACGCCGGACAGCAATTGCAGGAAGTTCAGGGCGCTGCGTTCGCCGGTCAGCAGCGAGCGGGCCGGGCCTTCCAGGTGAAACAACGGCTGGTTCGGAGAAACCCGTTCGCCATCGCGTACCTGCCAGTGCACCGCCACCCGAGGATCGAGCTGACGGAACACCGTGTCGACCCAGGCTGTGCCGCAGATCACGGCAGCGTCACGGGTGATGATGGTGGCTTTGGCCAGGCGTTCGGCCGGGATCAGTTGCGCGGTGATGTCGCCGCTGCCGATGTCTTCGAGCAACGCACGGCGCACGTTGGCTTCGATTTCGGCGGTCAAATCGGCGAGACGTAGATTCGGCATAACGGGCTCCACAAACTAAGTGGCCCGATTATAGGGGCATGGCGTGGGCCAACCCAAGGCGAGAACTTCCCCGTTGGCTTGCATCCGGTCGAATTTCTTTGAGCAAACCCCATTCCCGGGTGGTCATTTGAAGGTGTTGGCGTCTAGGGGAAACCCTGACGCCTCTGGCGCCGGAGACAACTTTTGCAAGATAATCCGCCTTGCATTTGACGCCATAGCTTTGACGTCGGCAAATCACCGTTTCAGGAGGCTTGGATGCACAACGACGGGAATGTAGTGCCTTTGCACAAGGGTGCTACCGATCAGGCGACCCACTCGCCGCTCGCCCGCCTGCCTGTGATTCTGCTTCAGGTTCGCGACAAGGCTGCCCAGCGCTTGCGCAACGGTTTGCAGGAGCTGTTCGATAACGCCGACGACACCCTGTTCGAAATGGCCGACCGGGCGCGTAACGACGTCGAACAAAACATCTTTTTCGAAGCCATGCGCGACTTGCGCCTCAAGCGCAAGAACATCGAGCGCGGCTTTCTCGAGCAATTCTTCGAGGCTTTTGTCGGTCTCACTCAATATGATCCCGCCCAGAACGTCGTGTCTCATGCATTGCAGTACGAAGACACCACGGCGCGCACCGACGACATGGAGCGCAGCGTAGCGATCGAGACCATGGTCGGCCGTGTGCTGAATCGAGACGGTTTCGCCCTCGATCAATTGACCGCGCGGTTCAGCGCACTGTTGGGCAAATCCCTTGATGACCAGCACAACCCGCTGGGGCCGGCGATGCTGTGTGAGTATTTCCTGCAGGCGGGGCGCAATCTGGGCGTGGAGATCAAGGTCAAACTGATCCTGCTCAAACTGTTCGAGCGCTATGTGCTGGCCGATACCGATCAACTCTTCGCGGAGGCCAACCAACTGTTGGTCGCCACCGGCGTGTTGCCCGAGCTGAAACCTGCACCGACCCGTCGCGCCAGGGATCATGCTTCGGCCAGTGCACACAGTGAGTTCGACGATCTCGATCAATCGCCAGCGGACGCGGGTGTGCAGGAGGTCTTTGCCGCATTCCAGGAGTTGCTGTTGCATGTGCGCGGTAGCGTCGCGCCGACCCTTGAGCCGAGCGCGGCGACTCAGCCGATTTCCACCCGCGACCTGCTGCGCCTGCTCTCGCATTTACAGCAGTACGTGCCGGCGCTGGCGGGGCAGGAAGACTTCGATCTGCGCAATCAGCTTGAGCAATTGTTGACCCGGGTCAGCGTGAAAAGCGGTAAGTCACGGATCGTCGGTGGCGCCGACGAGGATGTGATCAATCTGGTTGCCATGGTTTTCGACTGCATTCTGGATGACCGTAACCTGCCGGACTCGCTCAAGGCACTGATCGCCCGTTTGCAGATCCCGATGTTGAAGGTCGCGGTGATCGACAAGAGCTTTTTCAGCCGCAGCAGCCATCCGGCGCGACGCCTGCTCAATGAAATCGCCGAAGCAGCGATGGGGTGGGGCGAATGTGACGGCGATGCACGCGACAGTCTCTATCTGCGCATCGAACAAGTGGTACAGCGTCTGCTGACGGATTTCGTCGATGACCCAGCGATTTTCTCCGAGCTGCTGGCAGACTTTCTTACCTTCACCAGCGATGAGCGCCGGCGCAGTGAGCTGCTTGAGCAGCGCCTGCGTGATGCCGAAGAGGGCCGTGCGAAAACCGAACTGGCCCGCCTGCGCGTCGAACAGGCGTTGAACCAGGCGATGCTGGGCAAAGTCCTGCCGCCGTCGGTGGTGACCTTCGTCCAGACCGCCTGGAGCAAGGTGCTGTTGCTGACGTGCCTCAAACATGGCGATCAGTCTGCCGAATGGCAAGCCGACGTGCAGACCATGGAGCAGTTGATCTGGAGTGTGCAGCGTCACGACGATGCCGAGTCAGGCCTGCGCTTGCTGTCGCTGGTGCCGGGACTGCTCAAGTCTTTGCGTGACGGGCTGAGCAGTTCGGCGTTCGATCCGTTTGCCACCAGCGAGTTTTTCAGTGCGCTGGAAGCGTTGCACGTTCGTTTGCTGCAACCCGCTGTCGAACCGGATCAGGCCGAGTCGCCGCCAATGATCCAGGTGTCACAGGCTATCGTTCTGCAGACCGCCGACAAAGGCAATCTGACATTGGGCGCGGAGCCTTTGCCGGCCGATGAGGCGAGCCTGCGCCAGGTCGATCAATTGCGTCTGGGCAGTTGGGTGGCGTTCGAAGAAGATGAAGAACACACCTTGCGCTGCAAACTGGCGGCGATCGTCGAGGCGACCGGCAAGTATGTGTTTGTCGACCGTACCGGAATGAAAGTGCAGGAGCGCAATCGTATCGCCCTGGCCATGGAGTTCCGTCGCGGGACGGTGCGGGTGCTGGATGACACCTTGCTGTTCGACCGGGCGCTGGAGTCGGTGCTCGGCAATCTGCGACGGCTCAATCGCGGCAAGTGATCGCGCGCCAGGGGCCGATCACGGCATACTGGGCGCCAACACAGTCGGCGTTGAAGGAATCGGTATGCAGTTGGATCCCGCAAGCGGGTGGTTTAACGAGGTGCAGGTCTGCCCCTCGCCCAACTTCAATGAACGTCCGGCGGGCGAAGTTTCGCTGTTGGTCATCCACAACATCAGCCTGCCTCCGGCGCAGTTCGCCACCGGCAAGGTGCAGGAATTTTTCCAGAATCGACTGGATGTCACGGAGCATCCCTATTTTGCAGGGATTGCCGACCTGCGCGTCTCCGCGCATTTTCTGATCGAACGTGACGGCAAGGTCACCCAGTTTGTCTCCTGTCATGAGCGCGCCTGGCATGCCGGCGTTTCGGTGTTCGAAGGGCGGGAAACCTGTAACGATTTTTCCGTGGGTATCGAACTCGAAGGCACCGATGATCTGCCGTTCACCGATGCGCAGTATCAGGCGTTGATCGTGCTGACCCGCCATTTGCAAAAAGCGTTTCCGGCGATCACTGTCGAGCGCATCTGCGGGCACAGCGACATCGCGCCCGGGCGCAAGACCGACCCTGGACCCGCATTCGACTGGGCACGCTACCGCACCGCCCTGGCACAAGAGGAAGGACAATGAGTTTTCTGGTGTTACTGCTGGCGGTATGGATCGAGAAGTTCTCGGCCCTGCGCCATCGGGTTCAACGCGATGGCGGATGGATCCGCGAACTGCACAAGCTTGAAAGTGGCAGTCTGGCAAAACGTCCATGGCTGGTGCTGGCCATTCTGGTGCTGATGCCGGTGGCGTTGCTGGGGTTGCTGTTGGTGGTGCTGGACCCGGTCGCCTACGGCCTGCTGGCCCTGCCGGTGCATTTGCTGGTGGTGATCTACAGTCTGGGTCGCGGCGACCTGCTTGGCGGTCTCGGCCCGTTCCGTGATGCCTGGCGTCGGGAAGACTTGCAAGCCGCCGCCCATGTGGCCAAGCGCGATCTGGACATCTGTGCCGAAAGTGGCGAGCAATTGCTGGAGCAAGTGCAGCGCCATCTGTTGTGGCAGGCCTACCAGAGCTTTTTCGCGGTGATTTTCTGGTACTTCCTGCTCGGTCCGGTCGCAGCGCTGAGCTATCGCCTGCTGGCCCTGGCTGAAGAAAACGCACAAAACCCGGCCCTGGCCGAGCGGGCAGGGCAATTGCGACATGCGTTCGACTGGGTGCCGGTGCGCCTGCTGGCGGCAAGTTTCGCCCTGGTCGGCAACTTCGTTGCGGTCAGCCGGGTCATGCTGCATGAACTGTTGAACTGGAACATCAGCGCCGCGCAGTTGATCAACAAGGTCGGTCTGGCTGCCGGGGAAATCCCGCCCGCCGTCGTCGGTCCGGAAGGCATCAACACCCTCGATTGCCTGTGGGAATTGCTGCTGCGTGCCGCGGTGTTGTGGTATGCCGGATTTGCGTTGTGGACGGTGCTGCACTAGCACTTCTGTCGTCCATCCGTGTAGTGAGGGGGGCAATCCCCCTCGTTAACCTTAAGTTACAAAACCTCCCTTCGATTTGAGCTATACAGAGATAGCGCCCGATAGTGGCTATCTGCTGTCGCCCCGCGCCTGCCAATAAAAACAAGAAAAAACCAAGGGAGACTTCCAGTGAAGAGCTTGCTCTATCCCGCCGTCTCGCTGATGAACCGCTTGAGCTTCGGCATGAAGTTCAGCCTGATCAGCGTGCTGTTCCTGGTACCGATGCTGGTGACCAACTTCTATCTGGTGCGCGATTCCTATCGCGAATTCCAGGGCACCCGGGTGGAGTTGCAAAGCCTCGACCTGCTGGGCAGCAGCCTGACCCTGCGTCGGGATCTGGAAACTCTCAACAACCTGGTGCAGATCAACGTCACCCTCGGCCAGTCGGGCAAGGCGGGCAATGTCGATACGCAAATCACCGGCCTTGAGCAAAACGTTCTGGCGCACTTGCAAGGGCTGACGGCCATGACCGAGGATCCGGAGCAGATCAAGGTCTTCGATGCCAAGCGCGATGAGATGATTACCGCGTTCAAGGCCCAGCAAGCGGAAAACTCCCTGCAAAGCAAAAGTGCGCTGATCGGCAAGCTGCTCGGCAATGCGCAGATTTTCAGCCAGATCATTGCCAGCCAGGCAGGCCTGAGCCGCGACACCCAGAGCGACATCCGCCAGCTCAGCGAACTGGTCACCTCGATCACACCGGCCATCACCCAGACCCTCGGCGAAGGCCGGGCCATGGGCTCGTTCTCATTGGGGCAGGGTTTTCTCAACAGTTCCTCCAGCACTCGGTTCGATGAGTTGCTGGCACAGATCGAAAAGCTTCAGGGCGAATACGGGCTGAAACTGCAGGACGCGCTGGGTTCGAGCAAGGCCGCGCGGGATTCGCTGAGTATTGCGGCCGACGCCAGCAAGGCATCGTTGAAGCAGGCCAGCGAAGTGTTTGAAGAGCAAGTGGTGGTCGCCGAGACACTCGATGCGCCGTGGCAGGCCTTTTATGATCAGGTCACCGGGCTGATGGACCGGACCTACCAGCTCAACGAAGCCACCCTGAAATTCCTCGATACTCAATTGCAGCAACGTCTGGCACAGAACCGCACGCACATGGTGTTGCAGGCGGTGGCGCTGTCGGTGGTGTTTGTGCTGATTTTCTATCTCTACGGCGGCTTCTACGCCTCGACCCGCAACACGCTCAAACGCCTTGGCGCAATGATGGACAAGGTCGCCGCCGGGGACATGACGGTCAACTTCGTGGCCCATAGCCGCGATGAACTGGGCGAATTGGGTGAGGTGTTCAATGGCACGGTGCGCAAGATCCACGACCTGATCGAGCGGGTCGGCCATACCGTCGGCGAAGTCGAGCGTCAGGCCGGGCAAGTGGAAAATGTCTCGGCGCAAAGCAATCAGGCCGTGGCCGGGCAGCGTACCCAGATCGAGCAGGTTGCCACCGCCATGAACCAGATGTCGGCCACTTCACTGGAGGTGGCGCGCAGCGCGGCGGCAGCGGTGAGCAGCGCCCACAGCGTGAATGGCGAAACCATCAGCGGCCGTGGGCTGGTGGAATCCCAGCAAAACAGCATCGCGGCACTGGCCAGCGAGATCGATCAGTCGGTGCTGGTGATCAACCAGTTGGCCAGCGACAGCCAGTCGATCAGCCGGGTACTGGAGGTGATCAAGAGCATCGCCGAACAGACCAATCTGCTGGCTCTCAACGCGGCGATCGAAGCGGCGCGGGCCGGTGAGCAGGGGCGAGGATTTGCGGTGGTGGCGGACGAAGTACGTACCCTGGCCAAACGCACCCAGCAATCGACCGAAGAAATCGAGCAGATGATCGCCAGGCTCCACGGCGGGGTCGGCGCAGCGGTGAAGGCCATGGGCGTCAGTCATTCGATGGCCAACGGCACGGTCGGCCAGTCGGAAAAGGTCCAGCAGGCGCTGGAAAACATCCTCGGTGCGGTAGGAATGATCGTCGATCAGAACCAGCAGATCGCCGCTGCCGTCGAGCAGCAGACGGCGGTAGCCCATGACATCGACCAGAACATTGTCGAAATCAACCGTGCCGGTGAGCGCACGGCCGAAGGTGCCCATCAGACTGAAAATGCCAGTCGCGCACTGTCGGCGCAGGTGGTTGAGCTGAAGCAGCTGATCAGTGCCTTCCGGGTCTGAAGGATTCTGCCTCTCCGGAGGCAGGTTTTTCGGAATAATTTGTAGTACTTCTTGGCTTACTTTTGTAAGCAATTTCCTGATTTCCTCCGTGCTCTGATTTTTCGTCTTCAATGGATCAAGATCACATCAACTGACCGTTTGGAGGAGGCCACACATGTCTGTTGCAACCCTGGGAGTCCAGGGCCGCTGTGCCCATTGCCAGACCACGCTGCTGCTCAAACCCTGGCAACTCAATGCCATCGCGATCAATGAACCGTTTACCTGCGCTCACTGCCAGAAAGCCCTGGAGCTGCGCTGCCCGAAACAGATCAGACGTTTCAGGTCCCTCGATTCGCTGGGCTGGTTGCGCTTCAGTGCCTCGCTGACGGTGTGCACCGCGTTGCTGGTGGCGCTGGTGATGGAATGGATCGGGTTGCTCAATGTGACCGAGCAGTTGAATGCTTCATTGATCGTGGTTTTCGTGTACTTCGCGTTGATGCGCTTCGTTCACCACCGTCAACACATGACCCTGACGCTCGACGCGGTGAAGGCCCATGGCGAGTGACTACCAGCCGAATACTTCGCAGCAGTTGGCGGTGCTGGCCTGGGCGAGTTGTTCTGCACTGATACTCATCAATCCCGCAAGCACGTTGCAGATCTCCGGCAAATGCGCAGGCGTGTTGCGCACGCCGGGGTACATGGCGGGCGCCATGTCCGGTGAGTCGGTTTCCAGCACCACCGAACTCAGTGGCAAGTCGGCCAGCACCCGATGCATGCGCAACGCCTGGGGCCAGGTCGGTGCGCCGCCGAGGCCGAGTCTGAAGCCAAGCTTGATGTATTCCCGCGCCTCTTCACGGCTGCCGGCGAAGGCATGGATGATGCCCCCGCGCTTGAGCCTGAAGCGCTTGAGCGTGGCAATCACCGCCGCATGACTGCGCCGCACATGAATCAACGCCGGTAACTCGAAATCCGCTGCCAGTTGCAGTTGCGCATCGAACAGCGCTTGCTGGCGCTCGCGGTCGAGGGTTTCGATGAAGTAATCCAGTCCGATTTCGCCGACGGCGCACAGTTGCCGGTGACCCTTTAGCCGTGTCAGCCAGTCGCCCAGCACGCGCAAGTCTTCAGGTCGATGCTGATCGAGATAGACCGGGTGCAAACCGAAAGCCGCGTACAGGTCGGAATCGCTTTGCACCAGATCCCAGACTCGCTGCCAGTTGCCCTCGTAGACTCCCAGCACCACCATCCGCCGCACTCCGAGAGCGCGGCTTTCGGCCAGCAACGCCGCGCGGTCGGCGTCGAAGTCGGGAAAGTCCAGGTGGGTGTGGCTGTCGATCAGCTCCACGGCTCAGTCCCGATGAATACGCTGCTTGAAGGTACGGGCGATGGCCTGTACGCCAGGCTGGTAATCCGATTGCTCGACCGCCGCCAGCGCCAGTTCCAGCGCCTTGTCGGCGATCAGCTGGTGCTGTTGGGCCATGGCGTTGACCGGCAGCGGCAGAAAGTCCAGCAACTGGGTGTCGCCAAACGTGCCGAGACGCAGCGGGCGGTTTTTCAGCGGGAAGTCATGCAGCGCATCGAACACGCCCTGCAACAGCACGTAGGACGTGGTCACCAGCGCATCCGGCAAATGCCCGAGGCGTTGCAGGAGTTCTTCCATCAATTGCTTGCCGCACTCGCGGCTGAAGGACTCGGCGTGCTCGATCAGCACTTCGCCCTTGAATCCGGCGAGGGCCTGTTTGAAGCCGGCGGCACGTTCCTGGCTGATGCTCAGTTCCGGGCGGGCACCCAGCAGCACGATCTGTTTCGGTTGCGGGTCGAGCAGGCTTTCGGTCAGGTGCAGGCTGGCCTCGCGGTCGTCGCTGACAACCGAGCAGAAATGCTCGGGATCCATCACCCGGTCGATGGCGATGACCGGCAAACCCTTGGCCTGCAACTGACGGTAGCTGTCGTCACCGGCCGGCAGGCAACTGGCGACGATCAACGCATCGCAGCGCCGGGCGCGGAACAGTTGCAGCAATTGCCGTTCGCTGTCCGGCGCATCGTCGGAGCTGGCGATCAGTAACTGATAGCCGCGAGCCCGGGCACCTTGCTCCAGCAGCTTGGCGATCCGCGCGTAACTGGGGTTTTCCAGATCCGGAAGGATAAAGCCCAGGGTCCGGGTGTGCCGACTGCGCAGCCCGGCCGCCTGTGGATTGGGCGTAAAGCCGTGCTGATCGACCACCGCCCGCACCCGCTCGACGGTCGCGGTGCTGATGCGTTGCTGTTCGGCCTTGCCGTTGATGACGTAGCTGGCGGTGGTCACGGACACTCCGGCCAACCGCGCGATATCACTGAGTTTCAACCCGGGATTTCCTTGTTTTTTCGAGCTTGCCGCCACATTTTCGCCAATCCTACCCGATTCAGGCAGGCGACCATTGTCGCAGCGCATCCGACAAGTTGGACTTCAAGGATGAGACATTATCGAGTAACGTGCCGATCAATCTAGATTAAACGTTTCAGCAAGCGTATTTTCTACGTTTTAGACGCCTTTGGCCGGTTCTGCCGTGAAACCGCCAAAACTGCCCCTGAAAAGGATCGCCGTCAGCGCCTAAGCTGCAACCATTCAAAACAATACCTGGCGCCCCCTGACGCCAAAAAGGAGAACGCATGCTCGAGCTCACTATAGAGCAGATATCCATGGGCCAATCGGCTGTGGATAAAGCCGCTGCCCTGCAATTGCTGGCCGATCACCTGGTGGCTGATGGTCTGGTCGCTGACGGTTACCTTGCCGGTTTGCAGGCGCGGGAAGCCCAGGGCTCGACCTTTCTCGGTCAGGGGATTGCGATCCCCCATGGCACGCCCGAAACCCGCGATCAGGTGTTCGCCACCGGCGTGCGGCTGATGCAGTTTCCCGACGGCGTGGATTGGGGCGATGGCCAGATCGTCTATCTGGCCATCGGCATTGCGGCCAAATCCGACGAACACTTGCGCCTGCTGCAATTGCTGACCCGCGCCCTCGGCGAGACCGATCTGGGCCAGGCCCTGCGCCGCGCCAGTTCGCCAGAAGCGCTGCTGAAACTGCTGCAAGGCGCGCCACAGGAACTGGCGCTGGATGCGCAGATGATCGGCCTCGGCGTATCCGCCGACGATTTCGAAGAGCTGGTCTGGCGCGGTGCGCGTCTGTTGCGTCAGGCCGATTGCGTGAGCAACGGTTTCGCCGGCGTGCTGCAGCAAGTCGAAGCGCTGCCGCTGGGCGATGGCCTGTGGTGGCTGCACAGCGAGCAGACCGTGAAGCGTCCGGGCCTGGCCTTCGTCACCCCGGACAAACCGATACGTTACCTCGGCCAGCCGCTCAGCGGCCTGTTCTGTCTGGCCAGCCTCGGCGAAGCGCATCAGGCGCTGCTTGAGCGTTTGTGTGCGTTGCTGATCGAAGGTCGCGGCCACGAATTGGGCCGTGCCACCAGCAGCCGCAAAGTCCTCGAAGTGCTCGGCGGTGAGTTGCCGGCCGACTGGCCGAGTGCGCGGATTGCATTGGCCAACGCCCATGGTCTCCACGCGCGGCCGGCGAAGATCCTCGCGCAACTGGCGAAGAGTTTTGACGGCGAAATCCGCATCCGCATCGTCGACGGCCAGGACAGCGCCGTGTCGGTGAAGAGCCTGAGCAAACTGCTGAGCCTCGGCGCCCGTCGCGGTCAGGTGCTGGAACTCATCGCCGAGCCGAGCATCGCCGCCGACGCCTTGCCGGCCTTGCTGGCGGCCATCGAAGAAGGCCTCGGCGAAGAAGTCGAACCATTGCCGGCAGTCAGTCAGCAGCGCGAAGTCATTACCGACATTGCCGAAGTCCTGAGCGCCCCGGCCTCCGGCAGTCTGCTGCAAGCGATTCCCGCTGCCCCCGGCATCGCCATCGGCCCGGCGCACATTCAAGTTCAGCAAGCCATCGATTACCCGTTGCGTGGAGAGTCTGCGGCCATCGAGCGTGAGCGTCTCAAGCAAGCGCTGGCCGACGTGCGTCAGGACATTCAGGGCCTGATCGAACGCAGCAAGGCTAAAGCGATTCGCGAGATTTTCATCACCCACCAGGAAATGCTCGACGACCCGGAACTCACCGATGAAGTCGACACCCGCCTCAAACAAGGCGAAAGCGCCGAAGCGGCGTGGATGGCCGTGATCGAGGCTGCCGCGAAACAACAGGAATCCTTGCAGGACGCCTTGCTCGCCGAACGCGCCGCCGATCTGCGCGACATCGGTCGCCGGGTGCTGGCGCAACTGTGCGGCGTGCAGACGCCTGCCGAGCCTGAGCAACCGTACATTCTGGTGATGGACGAGGTCGGTCCGTCCGATGTGGCGCGGCTTGATCCGGCGCGGGTGGCGGGGATTCTCACCGCCCGCGGTGGCGCCACCGCTCACAGCGCCATCGTGGCCCGCGCGCTGGGCATTCCGGCGCTGGTCGGTGCCGGCGCGGCGGTACTGCTTCTGAAAGCGGGCACGCCGTTGCTGCTTGATGGCCAGCGCGGTCGCCTGCATGTCGATGCCGATGCCGCGACCTTGCAACGCGCCGCCGAAGAACGCGACACCCGCGAACAACGCCTGAAAGCCGCTGCCGAACAACGTCATCAACCGGCGCACACCACCGACGGCCACGCCGTGGAAGTGTTCGCCAACATCGGTGAAAGCGCCGGCGTCACCAGTGCGGTGGAGCAGGGCGCCGAAGGCATCGGCCTGCTGCGCACCGAACTGATTTTCATGGCCCACCCACAGGCGCCGGACGAGGCGACTCAGGAAGCCGAATACCGTCGCGTCCTCGACGGCCTCGCCGGTCGGCCGCTGGTGGTGCGTACTCTCGATGTCGGCGGTGACAAACCGCTGCCGTATTGGCCGATCGCCAAGGAAGAAAATCCGTTTCTGGGCGTACGCGGCATTCGCCTGACCTTGCAGCGTCCGCAGATCATGGAAGCGCAGTTGCGCGCCTTGCTGCGTTCGGCGGACAACCGTCCGTTGCGGATCATGTTCCCGATGGTCGGCAGCGTCGAAGAATGGCGTCAGGCTCGCGACATGACCGAGCGCCTGCGCCTGGAAATCCCGGTCGCCGACCTGCAACTGGGGATCATGATCGAAGTGCCGTCCGCCGCGTTGCTGGCGCCGGTGCTGGCCAAAGAGGTCGATTTCTTCAGCGTCGGCACCAACGACCTGACCCAGTACACCCTGGCCATCGACCGTGGTCATCCGACCCTGTCCGCCCAGGCGGACGGCCTGCACCCGGCGGTGCTGCAACTGATCGACATCACCGTGCGCGCTGCCCATGCCCATGGCAAATGGGTCGGTGTGTGCGGCGAACTGGCAGCGGATCCGCTGGCGGTGCCGGTGTTGGTCGGTCTGGGTGTGGATGAATTGAGTGTGTCGGGGCGCAGCATCGCCGAGGTCAAGGCACGCATCCGCGAACTCAGCCTGACCCAGACTCAAACCCTTGCTCAACAAGCCCTGGCCGTGGGCAGCGCCAACGAAGTGCGCGCATTAGTGGAGGCCCTGTAATGGCCAAGATTCTTACCCTGACCCTCAACCCGGCGCTGGACCTCACGGTGCAGTTGCCACACCTTGAGACCGGTCAGGTCAACCGCAGCGACGAGATGCACACCCACGCCGCCGGCAAGGGTGTCAACGTCGCGCAAGTGCTGGCCGACCTCGGTCATCAATTGACGGTCAGCGGATTTCTCGGCGAAGACAATCTGCAGGCGTTCGAAACCCTGTTCGCCAAGCGTGGCTTCACGGATGCCTTCATCCGTGTGCCGGGCGAGACCCGCAGCAATATCAAGGTCGCGGAGCAGGACGGGCGAATCACCGACATCAACGGCCCGGGCCCGGTTGTCGGCGTAGTGGCGCAACAGGCGTTGCTGGATCGTCTGGTGCAGATTGCACCGGGGCATGACGCGGTGGTGGTCGCCGGCAGTCTGCCGCGCGGGGTCAGTGCGAAGTGGTTGCGTGAGTTGATCGAGCGCCTGAAAGGCCTGGGCCTGAAAGTCGCGTTGGACACCAGCGGCGAAGCGCTGCGTACGGCACTCAAGGCCGGCCCGTGGCTGATCAAGCCGAACACCGAAGAGCTGGCCGACGCACTCGGCTGTGAAGTGCTGTCCCACGCCGCTCAGGCTGAGGCGGCCAATCGTCTGCACGCTCAAGGCATCGAGCATGTGGTGATTTCCCACGGTGCCGAAGGGGTGAACTGGTTCAGCGTCGGCTCGGCGTTGCACGCAACGCCGCCGAAGGTCAGCGTTGCCAGTACGGTCGGTGCCGGGGATTCGTTGCTGGCCGGCATGCTTCACGGTCTGCTCAGCGCCGATACGCCGGAACAAACCCTGCGCACGGCCACGGCGATTGCGGCGCAGGCGGTGACCCAGATCGGTTTCGGCATTCACGATGCTGCGCAACTGACGCGGCTCGAACAGGGCGTGCGCGTGCGCCCCCTGACAGAACAATAAGAGGGATTGTCATGAAGTTAGCCATTGTCACGGCCTGCCCGAACGGCATGGTCACCAGTGTGCTGTGTGCCCGGCTGCTGGATGCCGCGGCCCAGCGTCAGGGCTGGAGCACCAGCGTCGAAGTGATGGATGCGGCGCACCCGGAACGCGAGTTATCGGCGGCCACGATCGAGGCGGCAGAGTGGGTGTTGCTGGTGACCACAGGGTCGGTCGACATGACCCGATTCGTGGGTAAACGGGTCTTTCAGATTGCTCCGGCGCAAGCGCTGCAGGATGTCGAAGCAGTGCTGCGACGCGGTGCGGAAGAAGCCGAGGTTTATGTCGCCAGCGAAGTTGCACCGGCGGCCGCTGCGCAACGTGCGCCGCGCATCGTCGCCGTCACCGCGTGCCCGACCGGTGTCGCCCACACCTTCATGGCCGCCGAGGCCTTGCAGCAAACCGCCAAGCGTCTGGGCTATGAACTGCACCTCGAAACCCAGGGTTCTGTGGGAGCAAAAAATCCGCTGAGCGCAACGGCGATTGCCGAGGCCGACGTGGTGCTGCTGGCAGCCGACATCGAAGTCGCAACCGAGCGTTTCGCCGGCAAGAAAATCTACCGCTGCGGCACCGGGATCGCGTTGAAGCAATCCGAAGCCACGCTGAAAAAAGCGCTCGCTGAGGGCCAGCAGGAAAGCGCGGCGAGCGACGGCAAGACCCCGGCCAAACAAGAGAAAACCGGTGTCTACAAACACTTGCTGACCGGTGTGTCATTCATGCTGCCGATGGTGGTGGCGGGCGGTTTGATGATTGCCTTGTCGTTCGTGTTCGGCATCACTGCGTTCAAGGAAGAGGGCACGCTGGCGGCGGCGCTGATGCAGATCGGTGGCGAGACCGCGTTCAAATTGATGGTGCCGTTGCTGGCCGGTTACATCGCCTACTCGATTGCCGACCGTCCGGGCCTGGCGCCGGGGATGATCGGCGGTTTGCTGGCGAGCACACTGGGCGCCGGATTCATCGGCGGGATCGTCGCCGGTTTCATTGCCGGTTATGCGGCAAAGCTGATCAGTCGTTATGTGGCGTTGCCGCAAAGTCTGGAAGCGCTGAAACCGATTCTGATCATCCCGCTGTTCGCCAGTCTGATCACCGGGCTGGTGATGATTTACGTGGTCGGCAAACCGGTGGCCGGGATGCTGGCGGCACTGACGCATTTCCTCGACAGCATGGGCACCACCAACGCGATCCTGCTCGGTGTGCTGCTGGGCGGCATGATGTGCGTCGACCTCGGCGGCCCGATCAACAAGGCAGCCTATGCGTTCTCGGTGGGGCTGCTGGCCTCGCAGAGTTATGCACCGATGGCCGCGACCATGGCCGCCGGCATGGTGCCGCCGATTGGTCTGGGCATTGCCACCTTCATCGCCCGGCGCAAGTTCGCCCAGACCGAACGCGAGGCGGGCAAAGCGGCGCTGGTGCTCGGCTTGTGCTTCATCTCTGAAGGGGCAATTCCGTTTGCCGCGAAAGACCCGTTGCGGGTGATCCCGGCAAGCATTGCCGGCGGCGCGTTGACCGGCGCACTGTCGATGTACTTCGGCTGCAAGTTGATGGCGCCCCACGGTGGCCTGTTTGTGCTGGCGATCCCGAACGCGATCAACCATGCGCTGCTGTACCTGCTGGCCATCGTCGCGGGCAGTTTGCTGACGGCGGTGGTGTATGCGCTGGTCAAGCGGCCGGAAGCGGTCGAGCTGGCAATGGAACCCGCCCAGGCCTGACACCGTACTGAAACTGTGGGAGCGAGCCTGCTCGCGAATGCGGTCTGTCAGTCAGATGGATGTTGACTGGCACACTGCTTTCGCGAGCAGGCTCGCTCCCACTTGGGTTATTGGTGTCATGTCTATTTCATGATCCCGTGCTTAAGTTTTCCTTTTTCAGGGAGAACAGCATGAGCGATTTCAACCTCGGGCGCCGGCGCGTGATGCAAGTGGTCGGCGCCGGTTTGCTGATGCCAGGGCTGGCGCCGGCGGTGATCGCATCGGTCAAGGATCGACCGCAACTCACCGACGGCGTGCAGTCCGGCGACCTGCAGGGCGACCGGGCGATGATCTGGAGCCGCAGCGACCGCCCGGCGCGGATGGTGGTGGAATGGGACACCCGCAGTCAGTTCCGCCATCCGCGCCGTGTCGTCTCGGCGCTGGCCGATGCCCGCAGCGATTTCACCGCCCGCGTCGAACTTACCGGATTGCCCGCCGACCAGGCGATTTTCTACCGCGTGTATTTCAAGGACGCCCAGACCGGCGTCGCCAGCGAACCGTGGCTCGGTCACTTGCGCAGCGCACCGACGGCGCGGCGCAATATCCGCTTCGTGTGGAGCGGCGACACCGTCGGCCAGGGCTTTGGCATCAACCCCGACATCGGCGGCATGCGCATCTACGAATCCATGCGCATGCGGCTGCCGGACTTCTTTATCCACAGCGGCGACACGATCTACGCCGACGGCCCGGTGCCGGCGCAACTGACCACCGAGGGTGGCCGGATCTGGCGCAACCTCACCACGGAAGCCAAGAGCAAGGTCGCCCAGACCCTCGACGATTATCGCGGCAATTACCGCTACAACCTGATGGATGAAAACATCCGCCGCTTCAACGCCGAAGTGCCGCAGATCTGGCAGTGGGATGACCACGAAGTGGTCAACAACTGGTCGCCGGGCAAGCAGCTCGACGAGCGCTATCAGGAAAAAGATATCCACACCCTGGTCGGTCGTGCGCGTCAGGCCTGGCTCGAATATTCGCCGATGCGTCGTCAGGCAGCGGACGGTGGCGGGCGGATTTATCGCAAGTTGAGTTACGGGCCGATGCTCGATGTGTTCGTGCTCGACATGCGCAGCTATCGCGGCGCCAACGACGACAATCTCGGGGCGGAAAAACCGTTCCTGGGGCGTGAACAACTGAACTGGCTCAAGCGCGGTTTGAAGGCATCGAAAGCTCAGTGGAAGGTGATTGCCGCCGACATGCCGATCGGCCTTGGCGTGCCCGACGGTGAAGTCAGCCCCGGAGTGCCGCGTTGGGAGGCCGTGGCCAACGGCGATCC
The DNA here is from genome assembly GCF_054071635.1 of Pseudomonas sp. SDO52101_S400. Classification (NCBI taxonomy): domain Bacteria; kingdom Pseudomonadati; phylum Pseudomonadota; class Gammaproteobacteria; order Pseudomonadales; family Pseudomonadaceae; genus Pseudomonas; species Pseudomonas sp. SDO52101_S400. The sequence continues at coordinate 77,482 of NZ_JBSVWF010000005.1, forward strand.
AGGCCCGGCTCAGGGCCGTGAATTGGAGATCGCCGAATTGCTGGGGTTCCTGCGGGCACAGCAGGTGCGCAATTTCGTGTTTCTGACGGCGGACGTGCATTACTGCGCGGCACATCACTATCACCCGGACCGCGCGGCGTTTCAGGATTTCGAGCCATTCTGGGAGTTTGTCGCAGGGCCTCTGAACGCCGGGAGTTTCGGGCCCAATCCGCTGGACAAAACCTTCGGCCCGGAAGTGGTGTTCCAGAAAGCGCCGCCGACGCAAAACGCTTCACCGTTTGCCGGGTTCCAGTTTTTTGGCGAGGTGAATATCGAAGGGCAGAGCGGGGAGTTGAGTGTGGTGTTGCGGGATCTGGACGGGGTGGCGGTGTTTGAGCAGAAGTTGCAGCCAGTCTGAATCCAATGCTGAACCTGTGGGAGCACGGTTGCTCCCACAGTTACCCAAGGTGAATCAGTAAACGTCGCGGCGATAGCGACCCTGTTCGATCAGGCGTTCGACTTCGGCGGCGCCCAGCACTTCATTGAGCACTTGATCCACACCCGAAGCCATTCCTTGCAGGCTGCCGCAGATGTAGATCACGGCACCCTCCGCCAGCCATTTCTTGAGATCGGCGGCCGATTCGCGCAGGCGATCCTGCACGTAAATCTTCTCGGCCTGATCCCGGGAAAACGCCAGGTCCAGCCGCGCCAGATCACCGTTGATCAACCACTCTTCCAGCTCTGCACGACAGAGGAAATCGTGCTCGCGATTGCGTTCGCCGAACAGCAACCAGTGGCGCTGTTGACCGTCGGCAACCCGCGCCTTGAGCAAGCTGCGCAAACCGGCAAGGCCGGTGCCGTTGCCCAGCAAAATCATCGGCACAGGCTGGTTGGGCAGATGGAAACCACTGTTGCGCCGCACCCGCAGGCTGATGCTGCCGCCTACCTGCGCATGTTCGGTCAGCCAGCCGGAGCCGATGCCAAGGGTGCCGTCGGCATGCTGTTCCTGACGCACGATCAGTTCCAGCACGCCGTCGGCGGCAATCGAGGCGATCGAGTATTCGCGCATCGCCAGCGGCACCATCGCATCGACCAGCGCCTGGGCATGCAGGCCCACCAGATGGGCGCGGTGTTCGGGCAACTGGCGGGTGGCGAGGGCCACTTCCAGCGATTCTTCCAGGCCGTTGACCTTCACGCGGGTTTCGCCACGAATGCCGAGGCCGTCGAGGAAATGTTCGATGGCCCACGGGCAGTTGCGTGGCAACACTTCCACCAGATCGCCAGCCAGCCAGCTGCTGGTGTCAGGCGCCGAGAGACCCAGCAGGAAAACCGGTGAACCGCTGCTGTCAGGGTTCATCAGCTCGCGGCGCTCCAGCGTCCAGTTGCTGTAGCTCGGTGCCTGCCAGGTGTCGACCGGTGCTTGCCCGGTAATCAGGCCGAGCTGGGTCTGCCAGTGACGCAGCGCGTAGGGATCGCCGCTATCGACTTCCACCGGGGCGAACAGGGTCTTGCCGCCGTGCTCGCCCAGCCATTGATGCAGGCGTCGGGCGAAACCGCAGAAGTGTTGATACTGACGGTCACCGAGGCCGAGTACGGCGTAGTTGAGGCTGTCGAGGGTCGAGGCGTTGTTCAATACCTTGCGTTCGAAACCGCGAGCGCTGTCCGGCGCTTCGCCGTCGCCGAAGGTGCTGACCACGAACAGCGCGTTGTTCGATTCGCGCAGATCCTGTTCGCTGAGATTCGCCAGCGGCTGCACCTTCACCGGCAATCCGGCTGCCTGCAATTGACCGGCGGTCTGCCACGCCAGTTGCTCGGCAAAACCGCTCTGGCTGGCGAAGCCGATCAGCCATGCCTGGGTGTCGCCGGCCGGTTGAACGAGACCTTGGCGGGCATCCTTGATCTGCTTTTTCTTGCGTCGGCGATCCAGGTACAGCAGCCAGCCTGTGATGAAGAACAGCGGCATCAACAGCGCCGCGACGGTCACGATGATCCGCCCGACCAGACCGAAATAACTGCCGACGTGCAGCGCGTAAATGCTGGTCAGCAATTGCGCCTTGAAGCTTTTGTCGGCGTAGCGGTCGACGCGTTTGACGACACCGGTGGCCGGGTCGAGGGTGATCTGGTTCAGCGCGCGCTCGTGGGGCGAGCTGTCGAGCAGATAGAACACGGTCGCCGGTTGGCCGGCCACAGGCGGCATGCGGATGTTGTAGGAGGCGAGGCCTGGACCTGCGGCGCTGTAGATGCTGACCCACATCGCCGCGTAATCGGCAGTCGGCGCCGGACCTTCAGGGGCCGGGCCACGACCGCCGCGCACGCGCTCGTTTTGCGGTGCGTCGGAAAGCAGTCTGGTCAGGCCTTTGTTGTACCACTCGTAGGACCAGGACAGACCGGTCAGCGCCAGCAGCAGGTACACCAACATGCACCAGGTGCCGAACACCGAGTGCAGGTCCCAGTTGAAGCTGCGGCCCTTTTTCTTCCAGTCCAGGGTCAGCCAAACACGCCAGCTGTTCCACTGACGCGGCCAGCGCAGATAAAGGCCGGACAGGCAGAAGAACAGCAGCATCAGGGTGCAGGCGCCGGTGATGTTGCGGCCGGTATCGCCCATGGCGAGGAACCGGTGCAACTGCAGCATCAGGCCGAAGAAGTCCTGGCCCGTGGCCTCGCCCTTGAACTCGGCGGTGTAGGGATCGAAGTAGCGCATCTCGCCACGGCGTTCACCTTTGGGCGGGGTGAACCAGACGCGTCCGGCGGTGCCACTCTCGGTCTCGACGGAGAGCATCGAGACTTTCTTGCCCGAGGCGGCTTCGATCTGCGCCACCAGATCGGCAGGCGGCAGGACGCCGGCGACTTGCTTCTCGACCTGCAACACGGATGGATTGAGGGCTTTGAGGATTTCGTCCTGAAACGAATAGGCAGCGCCGGTGATGCCCATCAGGGCCAGCACCAGCCCGGCAGTGATGCCAAAAAACCAGTGCAACTGGAACAGGGTTTTCTTCAACACGTTGCTTGCCTTGTCCGTTCGGAGGTTGTGTTCACGGCGTGCATTATGCCGTGGCCTATCGAGAAACGTTCTTTATTACGCACAAAAGCCCCGCTCAAATGAATGAACGGGGCCCGAGGCTTCCGGCTTCCGTCAGAAGTGGAAGTTGGTGCTCAGCAATGCCGTACGGCCCGCCGCCTGGTTGGCGAAGTGAGTCGAGAAGGCTTTGTCGTAGTAGGTTTCGTTGGTCAGGTTTTGCACGTTCAGTTGCAGGTCGACGTTCTTGGTCAGCTTGTAGGCTGCCATTGCGTCGTAGCGAACGTAGGAATCGACCATGGTGGTGTTGGCCACGCTGCCGAACACGTCATCCACGTAAAACGCACCGCCACCGATGGTCAGCTTCGGCGTGACCTGGTAAGTGGTCCACAGGCTGGCGCTGTTTTTCGGGGTGTTTGGCAGTTCGTTACCGTTGTTGGCTTTGTTGGCCGGCAGGTCACCACCGTCAACCTGTTCGCTGTCCATATAGGCGTAACCGGCGAACACTTGCCACTTGTCGGTGATCTTGCCGCTGGCGGACAACTCGATACCTTGTACACGAGTCTTGCCGGCGTTTTCGTACGAGGTGGTATCAACCTGGACACGAGCGTTTTCTTTCTCGGTACGGAAGATGTCGGCGGTCAGCGACAGGCGATCGTTCAGCAGATCCCACTTGGTGCCGATTTCGTAGTTCTTGGTGGTTTCCGGCTCCATGTCGCTTTTGAGCAGGTTGCCATTGCGATCCGGCGTGCCGCCCAGCGGGTTGCCGTCCATGCCTTCGCCCAGGGTGCTGCCCGGTGGCGTGGCGGAGGTGGCGTAGGACGCGTAGATGCTGCCGTTCTCTGCCGGTTTGTAGACGATGCCGAACTGACCGGTGACAAACTCGCTGGTGTCCGCGCCTTTGGAGGTGGTGGTGCCAGCGTTGTTGTAGGTGTGGTAGCCGGTTTCGAAGTGGTCGTAACGCAGGCCCATGTTCACCAGCCATTGCTGGGACAGCTCCAGGGTGTCGAACACATACAGCGCGTAAGTATCGGACTGGGTGTCAGTGCCGGCGTAGTTGCGCGAAATGGCGCCGTTCCACGGATCGTTCGGGTTCGGGTTCGACAGCGAGGTGCAGTTGTAGCCACTCGATGCGCCGATCATCGACGGCGTGCAGTTGGTGCTGGACGGCACGTTGGTGGTGCGCGGCGTGGTGTCGGTGTTGACGTTGTACGAGGACTTCTGGCTTTCCTCACGTGTGTACTCGACACCGGTGGAGAAGCTGTTCTTGAAGCCGGCAACGTAGAAATTGCCGAACAGGTCGGTCTGGTTGGTGGTGGTCTCGGTGTTGCTCACGCGAGTGTTCGCACGACGCCAGACGCTGCCGTTGTTGACGTTGCCCTTGCTGTCGTCCGGCTGGGTCAGGATGTAATCCTGCATGCTGGTGCCGTGACGCAGGGTGTTCTTGATCGTCAGCGAGTCATTCAGGTCGTGCTCGATGGCGAATGTTGCAGTGTCGGTGCGGCCCTTGCGGAAGTCGCGGTCCAGACCGTAAAAGTTGCTGTGATCGCCGCCGGCGTACGGTTTGTCCGGGTTGGACTTGGTACGGGCAGCCGAACCGGCCTTCGGAATGGTGTACGGAATGCCCGAGTCCGGGGTGTCGTTGCTTTCGAGATGGTAGTAGTCGAGGTTGACGCGGGTGTCGGTGCCCAGACCGAAGGCCAGGGACGGCGCGATGCCCCAACGGTCGTAGTCGACCTTGTCGCGGCCGGCGACGTTGCTCTCGTGGCTCATCAGGTTCAGACGGCCGGCAGCGGTATCGCTGAACTGGTAGTTGCCATCCATCGTGTAGCGCTGGGTCTGGTCGGAGCCCCAGGTGAAGCCGCCGTCGAACGAGTTGCCCAGGTGCGCTTTCTTGCTCACCAGGTTGATGCTGCCGCCAGCCGCGCCGCGACCGCCGATGGCGGAGTTCGGGCCCTTGCTGACTTCGATGTTTTCCACGGCGAAGATCTCGCGGCTCTGCGAGCCGGTGTCGCGCACGCCGTCGAGGTAGGTGTCGCCTTGGGCGTCGAAACCACGGATGAACGGACGGTCGCCCTGTGGGTTGCCACCTTCACCGGCACCGAAGGTGATGCCAGGTACGGTGCGCAGCGCGTCCTGCATGTTCAGGGCGCCGGTGTCTTTGAGGACTTGTTGAGGAATAACGGTGACCGAGCGCGGCGTGTCGACCAGCGGCGCGGTGTACTTGGGCGAGGAGGCTTTCTCGACCTGGTAGGACGTCGAGTCCTGGGCTTCACCGGTGATGGCGGTGGCGTCCAGGGCAATGGCATTGCCGGAGGCTTTGCTGTCGGTCTTTTCAGCGGCGAACACCATGTGGCCAGCGGAGCCGGCGGTGATTGCCACGCCGATGGCGGAAGCGAGCAGACGTGGTGAGCTGACCGGTAATTGTGCGTGTTGACGTGCCATTTTTATTCCCCTCCCCAAGGATTTGAGGCGGCGGAATATAGGGTAAACAGGTATTCGTATCAATTGCGAAACATTGTTATTCGCACTGAATTTACATTCTTTACAATTTAACCTTACGGTTTTTGCCAGTTCATTCGTCTAGCGGGTTTTACACAGTCAATAAGAATCAATACCATTGCCGCCTCTTTGCCATCAGGTGACATTGCCATGCTGCTGCACATCCCCGGTCTGTTCGAAAAAGACGAAGTGCAGCGCATTCGCGAGGCTCTGGAGCAGGCCGATTGGGCCGATGGCAAAATCACCGCTGGCTACCAGTCGGCCAGGGCCAAGCACAATCTTCAGCTCCCTGAAGGTCATCCGCTGGCCAAGGAAATCGGCGCGGCGATGCTTGAACGGCTGTGGAAAAATCCGCTGTTCATGTCCGCCGCATTGCCGCACAAGGTATTCCCGCCGTTACTCAACTGCTACACAGCGGGCGGCAGTTTCGATTTCCACATCGACAACGCGGTGCGCCAGCCCAAGGGCAGCATCGAGCGCGTACGTACGGATTTGTCGGCCACGCTGTTCTTCAGCGAGCCGGAGGACTACGACGGCGGCGAGCTGGAAATCCAGGACACCTTCGGCACTCAACGGGTGAAACTGCCCGCCGGCGACATGGTCCTGTACCCCGGCACCAGTCTGCACAAGGTCAACGCTGTCACGCGCGGCGCACGTTATGCGTCGTTCTTCTGGACACAAAGTCTGGTTCGCGAAGACAGCCAGCGCGCCTTGCTCTTCGAGATGGACGGTGCAATTCAGCAGCTTACTCAGGACATGCCCGATCACCCTTCGCTGATCCGCCTGACCGGCACTTATCACAATCTGCTGCGCCGCTGGGTCGAGGTGTAAGTGGCGGACTTTCGTTTGCGCCGTGAGGAAGTCCTCGACGGCGAACGGCTCATCGCCATGCTCGAAGAAAGCCCGGCCCGTGCGGCTCAGGCGATTCTGATGGCGGCAGGTGAGGGCGTGCTGGAGGCTCAGGCGCTGCTCGGGCAGATTCTGCTCGATGGTCGCGGGATTGCTCAGGATCAGCCGCTGGCTTTGCGCTGGTTTGAAATTGCCGCCGGGCAAGGTCATTTGATGGCGCGCAACATGCTCGGCCGCTGTCATGAACACGGATGGGGTTGTGTGGTCGACGCAGCGGTTGCCGCCAAGCATTATCGCGTTGCAGCGGATGCCGGGCTGGACTGGGCGATGTACAACCTCGCCAATCTGCTTGCGACCGGGCGCGGTGTCGATGTCGATCATCTTCAGGCCATGGCGTTGTATCAACGCGCGGCCGAAGCCGGTCATGCCAAGTCGATGAACCTGCTTGGACGTTATCTGGAGGAGGGGCAAGTGTGCCCGGCAAATCCGGCAGCGGCCCTTGACTGGTATCGACGTTCGGCTGAGGGCGGTGATTTTCGCGGGCAGTTCAGCTATGCGGCAGTTCTGGCCGACGAAGGTCATGTCGATGAGGCGCTCGGTTGGTTGCGCAAGGCGCTGGCCGAGGGAAATACAAACTTCTTGCGGATCAGCAGTGAGTCGTTGTCGGGCTCGGATCATCCAGAGATACGCAAGATGGCAGACGCTTATCGGCAGCGTTTGCACAAGTTGGTGGTTTAACGGATCAATATTGCTGTTGGTTCTGTTTTCGCAACTAATTTTTTCGAAGATTACATGGTTTTATCTTCTGTGTAAGTTGCTATTGGTTGAATTGAATTTTAATGATTGTCTGCTTGTGGCCTGTTGTTGTGGTGATCTAGTGTGTTTGCAAGGTGCTTTGGGTTAGATGGGAATTGACTCAGGCATTTTGCATAAAACTTAAATTTCATCCAGTTTCGGAAAGACAAGGAGTCTCTCATGGAATTCTATAACTACAGCAAGTCGCTTGAAGTTGCTTCAAAGGCTCCGATGATGTTTGTGGATGCATCCCTTGGTCGGGGTGTGTTCCAAGGGGAGGAGGCGGCGCGGGAAACCGGGATACAACTGACCAAGGAACAGATCATCAGTATCATGAAGTATGAGGCGCTGGGGCTTTCGCTCCCCGTTCAACTTCATGATGTGATTGCCTATCTTAATTATGGTGCAGGTGAAGACGGGGGCGTGGGGTTAAAGGCAGAAGACTTTCTTCAAACGTTTGTAATGACGTACGAGCATGCAAGCACGTGGTCGCCGTTGAGGGATAAAATCAAACTGACAGGGGAACAGCTGAAAGTTTTTGCGGGTACGATTCAAGGTATTGGTCGTAACATTCTATCTGTTTACGATAGCCATCCGGCAGCGGCGTTTCTGGAGACGCACAATATTAAAACTGTTGAAGAGTTTCTGAGGCTCAAGGCGCAGTTTCCCGACACTCCGGATATTGAGCTGCCGCCCGATGATATTCCCGATATCAAGTATTACCTTGATCAGCTGCTTGGCAGGGTAAAAAAATCTCACGACGATGCCGAGCAGGTTAAAGCCGAACTTAAGGTTTTTGGCGATACCATGCATGGGAAAGTGGTGCCGGAAATAAATTTGCGCTTGAGTTTCATCGAAAAAAATACCTTTCAGCAAGATATCAAGTTGCTGCAAGCCGAAATTGATGATCGCGCGGGGAGGATTGACGAGCTCAATGCAGAATACGGCAAGCTGGTAAAAGAAGCGGTTATCGCAGGCGCGACGCTGAACCTTGGCGGACTCATTCTTGGCATCTATTACGGCGTCAATGCTGAGAATATACGCAAACAGCGGAATGATTTAAGGGTTGAGCAAGCTGCCGCCAATCAGAAGATGGCCAGTAAAAGCCGGACATTGAGCGCGCTGAACAGGGTGCGTGATGATTTTCAGAATTTGAGTTACGTCGCGGTTGAGGCCGATCTGGCCACTGAAAACTTAAGACTGGTATGGAGTGCGTTGAAGGAATATGTCGATGAATCCTCCTTGTTCATCAGTGATGTGGTTGAGGCGACAACCTTAAGGCGTTTCATTGGCAACTTGAAAAGCGTTATTTCTCCGTGGGAAAAAATTCAAGTCAGCTCTGATGAATTGATCAAGGTATTCATGGAGGCGGAAAGGGAATATAGCGGTAGTCGATTGGTTTTTTTGAATGGAATCAAAATGAAAATGGAAATGGAAATGCAAGAAAAAGGTTTTGAGTCGGATTTCGACATTTCTAAATTGCGGGATCATGGTGCAGTGGTACAAAGCGCTAATACTCATGCACAAATGCTGTTTCAGATGTACAACTATCTGCCAGGGCCGGTCGCTTCAATGAATACTTTGGCGGTTGCAATCGGTAATGGTTTCTATCCCGTTCGCGAGAATGCTCAGGCAAGTAGTATCGGCCTGGGTTCGTCGCATCGAAGACTGAAAGAGTTTAAGGAGGATTTAAATAATCCGATTTATAAAGATGAGTATGAGGATATCTGTATTGATATCGAAAAGGAGCTGGGGATAGTGTCAAAGAACTTGTTTTCTTTGAACAAACAAACCAGTGACTTGAGAAGCGGTTTTAATGAACGGTTTGACAGAACGCTAGCGAAGCAATGGCTGATGACTCAGCAAGATAATCTTGCGTTTTCCGAGGAACAAAAACAGAGTGCCGATGAACGGGTTTCGGTGCTTAAAGAGCAGATGAAGTCCATACGCGAAGCCATCAAGGCTATCGAAGAGGCGGGGATTGAAAAGATTGGGGAAGAAGCGCAACTCACTCTTGAAAAGTTGAAAGCGCTGGGTTTGGCTCCGCCGCAGATTCAAATTGCCCTGCTTGCTCTGGAAACAATCAAAAAGTTGATTGAAGGTATTGGTCACGCCATTTCTTACCTCAATATGCTGGCGGCTTATCACACGCTTGAGGTTCGGGCAGTCGAGTACCAGCGACAGGCTGACGCGTATGCCAAAGATATCGAGACCGCAAAGGGCAAGATTGATCTGATTGGCACATTGGAAGAGCTGGACGATGGACGTGTGGCGTTCGTTAACGAATTTTCCAAGTTGCTCGCCGATACTGAAGCGTTCAATCGTGAGCTCAAACAGGACCAGACGCAGCCTGTAGAGGGGCGTCTGGATTTCGCGATTTCCCGAATCGTGGAAATCGTCGACTACCTGAATCTGGTTCAACGCTGAGGAGGGGAGGAGGGTGGCCGCTGTGGCTGCCCTCTTCGATATGAGCATGATTACAGTCGATTATGAGTTTTCCCCTGAGCAACGGCTTGCTCAGGATCGTTACGAGCGTCTTCTCGCCGTCCTCTTTCCGACCTACGACAAGATACCCATTGTCTTTGAACGCCGTGGCAATAGTGGTCACCGGCGGGCAACGCTCCCCTACGATTCGCGTTTGAACAAGGTTTCATTCAATCGGAACTTTTTGAGTATTTATTGGGAGCGCTTTAACAGCATCAGGACGCGATACGCCACGATCTACGAGGATCTGATTGTTTTTGCTCATGAGGCTTCGCAGATCAGCGACCGTATGTCCCCGTCCATGCCCATCGATCAGGTAGACGTGGCGCTGTTCAGTTATTCGCGCTCTCCAGTTTGGGGGGCAAGCCGGCCAGTGAGCTTACGCGGACTGATTCAAGGGCTGGGCAGCGAGCTTTTTGACGCACAGGGATACCTGGACGTCGTGAAATCTATCAACAAAAGCCTGTATGAGGATTCGTTCGCACTGAAGTCTGCTTTCATAGGGGCGCTGGACTACCGATCCTGTGATTGCCACTCACAACCTGTTGTCGTGCAGGAGTTGTTCGCAGCGGTGGCGACGACGCCTGACTGGGATATCGCGTATTCCTCGACAGACCCTTCGATAAGAGCGCAGGAATACAAGGCTGATATCACTGCTTTATTTGACGGGTTTACGGCGCTGCGATCTCAGATGGCAGTGTTCCTGGAAGAGATTCTGTTGCACGTCGATGGCGCAATAGACGAGCTTGTCCAAACCCGAAACATGTCAACGATGGGGCAAATGAATTCAAAGCTGGAGTTGGCAGTGCTGGAGGGTGAAGCACTGATGAAAATGATCAACCATCTCGAAGCCTGGCTGCGCAAATAAAAAGGGTTCTTCACGGATTACCGGGAAAGACACGCTTGATCTTCATGATGAACTCGCTGTCCCGGTAACCATGTGCCATCCGTTTGATGACCTTTATTCGATTGTTTATTCCTTCCAACTGGCCGGTATGCATGGGCCAGCGAACGCGGCATGCAATGCCCCGCCAGTAGCCCTTTAGCCGTTTGGCAAACTGGAGCAGAACCGGGATTCCGCTTTCATGAGCACGGCGTAGCCATCGCTTCCAGGCCGACCCCCAGGTCCAGGCGGTACTTTGTGTCCAGAGTGTTTTGAGTTCAGCCTTCGTCAAAATGGACGGTCATCAGTGATTGGTTGGCCGCCAACAGATCCTGCAAGCGAACCTCTTGTTCAGATTCTTCCATTACCAGGCGTCGCGTCAGGCTTTATGGTGACAACAGAAAAAAAACCTCCCAGAAAGGAAGGGAAGTATAAATATCGCGCATAAGAACGCCGGTTTGTTAGATGTGTTTGCTGGCGCGAACAACATCAATTAAGTCGGCGTTCTTGTTTCTGTCTTTCCGATAAACTCTGAAATGATGTTGTGTTTGGAGCGCTGATTCATAAGTTATTGGTCGAGTTGTGTGGAGTGTTGTGATGTTGATGGTGGGTTAAAAGTGATTGAAATATATATTTTGAAGCAAGTGAATGTTTGATGTTTTTGTTCGATTGGTTAGTCTTGAGTCAAGGTTGTTAGCTGTTTTTGGTTGGCGCCTCTTCTTAACTAATTAATGGAGTAATTATGTCGGGTAATCTTTTGTGGGGCGACGCATTGAAAAATGCCTCGCCAGAAGAAGTTGTGCAGCTTGCGGTTGAAGCGCCGAAATTGCTTTCCGAAGGCTCGATTGGTTCTCTTGGCGGGGCGTCCAGAGACACCGGGTTGCTGTTGACCAAGAAACAAATCATTGATTTGCGCAAATATGAAGCCGCCGGTCTGGCGTTGCCAAATACATTGAAAGATGTCACTGATTACTTGCGCTTTGGCACGGGTCAGGATGGCGGTGCCGGTCTTAAGCCTGAGGACTTTCTAGACACATTCCTAAATACCCGGACGCATGCCAGGCGCTGGTCTCCACTGCGCGAGCGGATCATGCTGACAGGGCGAGGGCTCAAGGACTTTGCCGGCAGCATGCTCAATTATGGCGAAGGAATGAAAGAGGTTTACGACGAAGTAAAAGCCTCTGGTTTGTTGGAGGAACGTAATATCCGGACCCTTGAGCAGTTGAAGGCGCTGGAGCTGGAACTGGGTGACAAATTCCCTGGCATTGAACTTGAAGAAGATACGCTCAGTACTCTCGATTATTACTTGAAACGAATTTTCGAGAAGGTTGGCGAAAACCTTAAAGAAGTAAGTGGCATCAAGAAAGATCTGGACTTGTTTGGATACGATTTGCGTGAACATGTACTGCCCGGTATCAAGATAAAGGTCGGGCTTATCGAAAGCAGCTCGCTGTCCGAAGAAATCAAGCAGCTGAAAATGCAGATTGACGAGCGTGCGAAAGAAATCGATATCAAGAACACTGAGTACAAGGCGGCTGTTCAAGAAGCGCTGAAGGCGGCAGCCGGGATGAATATCGTCGGGCTGGCAATGGCCATTTACATGGGTGTAGAGGCGGAAAACATTCGCGACAGACGCAATGAGCTATATGAACTGCAAGAAGCCGACATTAAAACTCTCACCAACAAGAATCAGACGCTGGGCTCTCTGGCGCGCGTTAAGCATGACCTGCAAAGTCTGATCATTGTCGCTATCGATGCCGATGTCGCTACACAGAATCTCATGCATGTCTGGAGTGTCATGCAACTTTGTGTAAATAACTCTGCACAAGCTGTAGGGCGTATCACTGACGCTCTCACATTGAGGATTTTCATGAGAGAGTTTGCAGAGGTGGTTGAACCGTGGGAGCAAATCAAGCAGGACTCGGACAAGCTGATCGAAGTATTCAAGGCAGCCGATGAGGAATACGACCGTAACTACGGAAAAGCGGTCCGTAGCAGTCGCTTCGTGGTTCGTCCTGAAAATGCCTATCCACCAGTCGATCTGTCTGTCTTGCGCCAGTGCCGACTGCAAATGAGTGATGACCGTACGCAAGCAGCGGTCTGGAAAACCAAGCTCAATTACATGCCTGATCTGTTTGATCGCTTTAATCGCGTGGTGCTCGGTGTTAGTCAGTCTGCAAGCGATTTGCAAAACGCCGCGCTGAGCAGCAGTAACACACTGTCAGAGTCTCTGCGACGCCTGGGCAAATTTGAAGAAGAACTGACTAATGAAACCGATGAACAAGTCATCGAAGAAATCAAGACAGAATGTCGCGCATTGCTGGACGAGACCTGGAAAGAAGTCGGTACGCAAGGTTCAGGTGTCAGTGGGGCGCTGAAGGAAATCAGTGCGAATTTCGATCTGCGTCTGACCGCCGGTTATATCGTGGACTTCGAGCGCGATGTACAGGAAGCTGCCGCAGAAGTGAATGAACTCAAGAGTCAGCGGGTTGCCGTTCAGGCCGAGCGTGCCCCGGTGATCGCTGCCATCGAGACGCTGGAAAAAAGCGGGATCGAGGAGCTTGGAAAGGGTGTGGCGTTGACGGTCGATAAAGTCGTGGCGTTGGGTCTGACTCCACCTCAGGTCGCCCTAGTGATGTTCGCTATCGAGCAACTGAAGAAAAGCATCGGCAGCATCGGCGACGGCATTCGTTTTATGGACATGGTGCGTGAGAGCGACAAGCTGAAAGTCAAACTGACGGCGCTGGATCAACAGATTGATCTGCAGGAAACGAAGGTCAGCACGTCGGCCGGTTGTATCAAATATCTGCAGGCTATTCACGCGATCGAACAGCAGCGTCAAACCTACGTAGAGGGTTACCGTCCTGCGTCAGACGCCTATACGCAATATTTGAGTGAGACGGACAAGCGCGCTTTTGCCGATGACGAAGTTCGCAACAGTGCATTCAAAACACATGCGAAACAATTCCTCGATTTTCTGACACCGCTATCGGTTCCTAATAACTGATTCGGACTGAGCGTTCCATCACTTCCGGTCAATTGAGACGAGACATCTCTCAATTGACCGGTCGGCGAAGTGTTGTGAAATCGCCAGAGGGTGATGGTTCGTGATGATCCATGGAGAACACCATGCTTGATTATCTACTGGCAGAAAAAAACTTTGTTTCACTCAAACATTACATAGACCTGATGAATGCCTTGCCCGATGTGCTCGCCCAGGTTGAGAAATTTTCAGCCAGCTTCGAGCGCTCGGGGCATCAGATGTTGCGTTCACCGGATGCAGAGGCGTTGCGACAGGTTGCAGTTGCTAATGCATGCAGCTGGCAAGTGATTCTGATGATGTTGCCGCAACTCGGCGCATTGACTGCTCAGACGGTTCAGGATCTCGAAACGTTCAGTCGAGAGTTCCGCCAAATGTCCGCAGACCCCGTCAATCGCAAACGACCACTGTCGCAGATTGATCCACAGCAGTTCAGCATCGTCAGGTCACCTGGTTGGGCAGCGCCGCCACGCGACATGATGGATGTGATGCGCGAAATGGATGCTCGGCTGGAGCGCTGCAAGCAATCTGTGATGCAGTTCAAGGAGACGGCGCGCGATGTCGGTGAGACGGTTCACAGCATTTTTGTACGGTTCATCGAGTGTCTCGGCCTGCCGATCTGCGCATGCCATGATGTCGGCATCAAGATTGAAGTCTATTACGCCCTGGGCAGGCTCGGCCTTCCTAACATGCAGTACAACCCTGAAGATCAGTATTCCGAGGAACAACGGCGGCAGATTGCAAGGGATCACCTGGATCGTCTGAACGGCCTTCGCCGCACGACGGGCAGTGCGGTAAATAATCTCAGTGACTTCTGTTATCGCATGGCCTACATGCTGAATGAAGCGGGTCGCGAACTTGGGCGAAGCTTTCCTGCGCAGAAGCTCGAGACTGCCCGGTATTCCTGGAATCTGGTGAGAGAGTCGATCTCGGAAGTGCAGTCGATGTCTGAACAACTGATTGAACTGTCCAAACGAAGAAAATAAAAAAAGCCCATGACATGTCATGGGCTTTTCGCGTTACGGGTAAGGTGCTTACACGTAAAACGACTTCAACGGGGGAAAGCCATTGAACTCGACTGCGCTGTAGCTGGTGGTGTACGCACCGGTCGACAGCCAGTACAGGCGATCACCGATCGCCAGGTTCAGCGGCAGGCCGTACTTGTAGTTTTCGTACATGATGTCGGCGCTGTCGCAGGTCGGGCCGGCGATCACGACTTCTTCCATCTCGCCTTTCTTCTCGGTCCAGATCGGGAACTTGATCGCTTCGTCCATGGTTTCGATCAGGCCGGAGAACTTGCCCACATCGGTATACACCCAACGCTCGACCGCAGTGCGGGACTTACGTGCAACCAGTACCACTTCGCTGACCAGGATACCGGCGTTGGCGATCAGCGAACGGCCCGGCTCCAGAATGATTTCCGGCAGGTCATCACCGAAGTCTTCCTTCAGGAAGCGGATGATTTCTTCAGCGTAGGTTTCCAGGCTGTTGGTGCGGGTGATGTAGTTGGCCGGGAAGCCGCCGCCCATGTTGATCAGCTTGAGGTGGATGCCGTCTTCTTCTTTCAGGCGTTCGAAGATCACTTTGACCTTGGCGATCGCGGCGTCCCAGACGCTGATGTCGCGCTGTTGCGAACCGACGTGGAACGAGATGCCATAAGGCACCAGGCCCAGGTCGCGGGCGAGGATCAGCAGGTCCATGGCCATGTCGGTCTGGCAGCCGAATTTGCGCGACAATGGCCAGTCGGCCGTGGTCGAACCTTCGGTCAGGATGCGCACATAGACTTTGGCGCCCGGTGCAGCCTTGGCGATGTTGCGCAGGTCGGCTTCCGAGTCGGTGGCGAACAGACGCACGCCCTTCTCATAGAAGTAGCGAATGTCCTTGGACTTCTTGATGGTGTTGCCGTAGCTGATCTGGTCCGGGCTGACGCCACGGCTCAGCACTTTGTCCAGCTCATAGATCGAGGCGATGTCGAAGCTCGAGCCTTTCTCTTTGAGCAGGTCGATGATCTCGACGGCCGGGTTGGCCTTGACCGCGTAGTAGACCTTGGCGAATTCGAAACCGGCGCGCAGGTCATCGTAGGCCTGGGCGATCATCGCGGTGTCGATCACCACGAACGGGGTTTCCTGTTTGTCGGCGAACGCCTTCATTTTCTGAAAGGTTTCGCGCGCGAAATAGTCTTCGACCTGGATCGACATACTTGGGACTCCTAGTGGCAAACGTCGTTAATCAATGGGTGCGAGGGTGTGTCATCAATGAATTCGCGAGTGCGTTGCGCCTGAGCGCGTGCCAGGCAAGGCGCAGGCCGCCGCTAATGGTCGCTCCCTTCGCAAGGCCTGCAACGAAGCATGGCGCGCGCTCAGGCACAACCCGAAGGGCCGGGCCTGCTTTTGTGCAGGGCTGCGTTGCTCATCCCTTATTTGGAACAACCTAACTGCGGGCCTCGCGCCTTGCCCTGCGCAAAAGCAGACCCGGCGCACTCGTGAATTCATTGATGACACACCCTCCTGAACGTCCTCCGTATCCCCACTTTGGTTCGCCTACTTCCCAAGGCATGTCGCCGAAAGCAAAAAGGCCATGGGTCGTTGCCCTTGGCCTTGCTGTCTCGTCGTCAGTACTTGAGCCGGATGGATCGTTTCCAGCATGGACGTTCGGCGCGAACTTTAGGGCGTGAGGGGCCTGAGATCAACTAAAAATGTCGCGTTTTTGCACGCTTCTGACGTGCGTCGCGGATATCACTCTTTTTAGCCGACCGAGATGACGGTCAGATGTTCCGCAATAATTTTCAGGTGTTAAAAATACCTGCACGTTCGATGCTGATGTGTGCCAAGTCATGGATAAGTACGATCACTTCAACATCGGCGACGTTGGCGGCGAGAAGGGCAGATGAGAGGGAAATTGCCGGTCAAGGCTGACAGAGTCGGCCGGGTTCGGCGCTCTAATGTGTTGATATTTCTTGCCGGCTCATCGTCGGCGAAAAAATCCCGGCCTTGAGGATCCGGCGGTCGAAAAAAAGGGCTGTCGAACAGCCCTTTTGCTTTTGATCAGGCCACCGCCTCAGCCGGTGACACGATATTGGTCTTCATCCCCCGCGAACGACCCGAACTCAGGTAAGCCGCAATCGACTCCTGAGTCACCTCGCCGAGGAACACCCGCTCGGCATCCATCACCGGCAGCCACGCTCGATTGAACTCGTACATCCGCGACAGCAGGATGCGCAGATGTTCGTCATAGGCAGCGGTGGCGTTGAACTCACGCAGGAACTGCGCACAGGTGCCGGTCTGACGATGCAGGTCGCGACGTCGTACATAACCCAGCGCCTTGTTCTCGGCGCAGGTGACTACCACATAGCGACGGTCATGTTCGTCCATCAACTCCAACGCATCGGCCACCGGAGTTTCCGGGCTCACGGATGGAGCGTTGTCCGCTGCGTCTTCCGCCTTTACCAGCAGCAGGCGTTTGAGGGTGCTGTCCTGGCCGACGAAGTTGCTGACAAAGTCATCCGCCGGATGGGCGAGCAGGGTGTCCGGGTGGTCGATCTGCAGCAGCTTGCCGGCGCGGAAGATGGCGATCTTGTCGCCCAGCTTGATTGCTTCGTCGATGTCGTGGCTGACCATGATCACGGTCTTGTTCAGCGCCCGCTGCATTTCGAAGAACTCGTTCTGGATCATTTCGCGGTTGATCGGATCGACTGCGCCGAACGGTTCGTCCATCAACAACAGCGGTGCATCCGCCGCCAGCGCACGGATCACGCCGATCCGTTGTTGCTGGCCGCCGGACAGTTCACGCGGATAACGATGCAGATACTGCTTGGGCTCAAGCTTGATCATGCTCATCAGTTCGCGGGCGCGGTCGTGGCATTTCTGCTTGTCCCAGCCGAGCAGTTTCGGCACCACCACGATGTTCTCTTCGATGGTCATGTTCGGGAACAGGCCAATCTGCTGGATCACGTAGCCGATGTTGCGGCGCAGGGTCACTTCGTCGAGGTCGGTGGTGTCTTCGCCGTTGATCAGGATCTTGCCCGAGGTTGGCTTGATCAGGCGGTTGATCATTTTCAGCGTGGTGCTTTTGCCGCAGCCGGATGGCCCGAGGAATACGCAGATTTCACCTTCATTGACGGTCAGGCTCACCGAGTCCACGGCTTTCACATCTTTGCCGTTGCTTTGGAAGGTCTTGCTGAGGTTTTGAAGTTCGATCATTTGAGTAATCCTTTTGGAGTCAAAGAGCGTTGCAGCCACTGCAAAAACAGGTCGGCGAAGATCGCCAGGAGACTGACCAACAGCGCGCCGACGATCAGCATCGACATGTCACTGCGGCTGATGGAGGCGAGGATCAGCACACCGAGGCCGCCGGCGCCGATGGTCGCGGCGATGGTCATCACGCCGATGTTCATCACCACGGCGGTGCGCACGCCGGCGAGGATCACCGGCACCGCAATCGGCAGCTCGACCATGCGCAGGCGCTGGCCGAAGGTCATGCCGATGCCGCGTGCGGCTTCGCGAATGCCCGGCTCGACACCGGTGAGGGCGAGGTAGGTGTTGCGCATGATCGGCAGCAGTGAATAAAGGAACACGGCGGTGATCGCCGGCATCGGGCCGAGGCCCTGGCCGAATTTCGAGTAGAACGGCAGCAGAAGGCCGAACAGCGCAATCGACGGCACGGTCAGCAACACCGTGGCGCTGGCCTGCAACGGGCCTGCGAGGCTCGGGAAACGAGTCATCAAAATGCCCAGCGGCACGCCGATGAGGATCGCCAGGCTGACGGCGACGCCGACCAGGGTGATGTGCTGCCAGGTCAGGTGCATCACCTGCTGCCAGTCGAGGTGGGAAAAGGCGTTCAAAAATTCCATGACTTTTCCTCCTTTAGTTCAGTGGATGCTGGCGCAGAAAATCGGCAGCGACTTTTGACGGACTCTCGTGATCGACATCGACCCGCGCATTAAGCTGACGCATGGTTTCGTCGTCGAACAATTCGGCCAGCGGCTTGAGTTGCTCAGCCAATTTTGGGTGGGCATCGAGATACGCCTGACGCACCACGGGTGCGGCGGTGTAGTCTGGGAAGTAATGCTTGTCGTCTTCCAGCAGCTTCAGCCCGAAAGCATTCAGGCGCCCATCGGTGGTGTAGACCAGACCGGCAAACACCTGTCCGTTGCGCAGTGCGGTGTAGACCAGCCCCGCGTCCATCTGCCGGATGTTCTGGCGGGTCAGGTTCATGTCGTAGAGCTTGACCATGCCGTCCAGACCGTCGGAGCGGTTGGCGAACTCGGTGTCCAGCGCCACCAGGTGATTGCTCTTGGCTTCGCTGCGCAGCACGTCGTTCAACTGGCTGATGTTGCTGATCTGCGGATATTCCTCGGCCACTTTTTTAGGGAGAGCGAGGGCGTAGGTGTTGCTGAATTTCGACGGCGTCAGCCAGACCAGACCTTTTTTCGCGTCGAGTTCTTTCACCCGGGCGTAGGACTGTTCGCTGTCGAGTTTTTCGGTGACATGGTTGTAAGCCACCAGCGACACGCCGGTGTATTCCCAGAGCATGTCCAGTTGCCCGCTTTCGTGGGCGCTGCGGGCCAGGTTGCTGCCCAGACCTCCGGTGATCTGCGCGTCGTAGCCTTTGCTGCGCAGGTATTGGGCGGTGATTTCCGCGAGCAGGGTTTGTTCGGTGAACACTCGGGCACCGAGACGAATGAGCGGCTTTTCTGCCGCCTGGGCAAATCCTGCGAACAGCAGAGCGCAGCCTAAGATCAAGCTAAGTCGTTTCATGAATATTCCTTTGCCGAAGCCTTAAGACGGGCGCAAACCGCGTTCCAGCCAGAGACGGCTGGCGAGGGTGACCACGCCATCGAGCAGCAGGGCCAGCAGCGCGGTGCATGCGGCGCCGAGCAGCAGTTGCGGCTGATTGTTCAGGGCGATGCCAGGGAAAATCAGGCTGCCGAGGCTGTTGGCGCCGATCAGGAACGCCAGCGGCGCCGTACCGACGTTGATCGCCAATGCCACGCGCACACCGCCGATGATGATCGGCACGGCGTTGGGCAGCTCGACTTGCCACAGCACCTGACGCGGGGTCATGCCGATGCCGGTGGCGGCCTCTTTCAGCGAGCCCTGGACGTTTTTCAGGCCTTCATAGGTGTTGCGCACAATCGGCAAAAGTGAGGCGAGGAACAGGGCGAAGATCGCCGGGCCGCTGCCGATGCCGAGAATCCCCAAGGCAATCGCGAGCACGGCCAATGGTGGCACGGTGTTGCCGATATTGAAGATCTGCATGAAGCGTTCGGCGCGGCCGACCATGGTCGGGCGACTGAGGAAGATACCGGCGGGGATGCCCACGACAAGGGCGGCCAGCATTGAAGCGAGGACGAGAATCAGATGAGCTTGCAGGTAAAACAACAAATCGTCGCGGTAGTGTTCGATCGTGTTGATGCCGATCCAGTGGACCAGCAGGGCCAGGAGCGCGATCACCACCGCACCTCCCATCAGCCCTTTGCCATAGCGGATAGCCACAGGCGGACTCCTTTTTTATAGTCGGCGAACGCCGTCCCGTGTGGCATGCCATGCCTGGCTGCCGGGAATAAACGTTCGCGAGAAGCAGCTCCCCCAGCACCGGCCAAAAGCGGTCTGAAAGCGAGCCATGAGCGCAGCCTCGTCAGGCTAACTTGCTGATTTTTCAGCCCCTGACGAAAAGTCGTAACAGGGGATGGACGTCTCCGTGCTTTAAAAGGTTCCCATCCGGGGCAGCATTTGGCCACCCTTAATGTGCTCAACGGTTCGGTTATTGCGTTGACTTGGGCTATAATCGCGGCCCTTTTTTGAATCACCGCCAGGCGATTTCCCATGACCAACCAGGCCGCCGAAGTCGCGAAACGCCGCACTTTCGCCATTATTTCCCACCCCGATGCCGGTAAAACCACCATCACCGAAAAGCTCTTGCTGATGGGCAAGGCGATTGCTGTGGCCGGTACGGTGAAATCCCGTAAATCCGACCGCCACGCGACATCCGACTGGATGGAGATGGAAAAGCAGCGGGGGATCTCGATCACCACGTCGGTCATGCAGTTCCCGTATCGCGAACACATGATCAACCTGCTCGACACCCCGGGCCACGAAGACTTCTCCGAAGATACTTACCGCACTCTGACGGCGGTGGACTCGGCCTTGATGGTCCTCGACGGCGGTAAAGGTGTAGAGCCACGTACCATCGCGCTGATGGACGTCTGCCGTCTGCGTGACACGCCGATCGTCAGCTTCATCAACAAACTCGACCGTGACATCCGCGACCCGATCGAACTGCTCGACGAGATCGAAGCCGTCCTGAAAATCAAGGCAGCGCCGATCACCTGGCCGATCGGTTGCTACCGCGACTTCAAGGGCGTGTACCACCTGGCCGACGACTACATCATTGTCTATACCGCCGGTCACGGTCACGAACGCACCGAAACCAAGATCATCGAGAAGCTTGATTCCGACGAAGCCCGCGCACACCTGGGCGACGAGTACGATCGTTTCCTCGAACAGCTGGAACTGGTGCAGGGCGCCTGCCACGAGTTCAACCAGCAAGAGTTCCTCGACGGTCAGCTGACCCCGGTGTTCTTCGGTACTGCACTGGGCAACTTCGGTGTCGATCACGTACTCGACGCTGTGGTCGACTGGGCGCCGCGCCCGCTGGCTCGCGTGGCCAACGAGCGCACCGTGGAGCCGGTGGAAGAGAAGTTCTCGGGCTTCATCTTCAAGATCCAGGCGAACATGGACCCGAAACACCGCGACCGCATCGCCTTCATGCGTATCTGCTCCGGCAAGTACGAGAAAGGCATGAAGATGCGCCACGTGCGTACCGGCAAGGACGTGCGCATCGGCGACGCCCTGACGTTCTTCTCCTCCGAGCGTGAGCAACTGGAAGAAGCCTACGCCGGCGACATCATCGGTCTGCACAACCACGGCACCATCCAGATCGGCGACACCTTCAGCGAAGGCGAAAGCCTGGGCTTCACCGGTATTCCACACTTCGCCCCGGAACTGTTCCGCCGCGTACGTCTGCGCGATCCGCTGAAATCCAAGCAACTGCGTCAGGGCCTGCAACAGTTGGCCGAAGAAGGCGCGACCCAGGTGTTCTTCCCGGAACGAAGCAACGACATCATCCTCGGCGCCGTCGGTGTGCTGCAGTTCGATGTGGTCGCCAGCCGCCTGAAAGAGGAATACAAGGTCGAGTGCTCCTACGAGCCGATCACCGTGTACTCCGCGCGCTGGATCGAATGCGGCGACAAGAAGAAGCTGGAGGAATTCTCCAACAAGGCTGTGGAAAACCTGGCACTGGACGGCGGCGGTCACCTGACCTACCTCGCACCGACCCGCGTCAACCTGGCCCTGATGGAAGAGCGCTGGCCGGACGTGAAATTCCGTGCGACCCGTGAGCACCACTAAGCGCTGATTGGCGACACCCGAAAGCCCACTGATAAAACAGTGGGCTTTTTTTTGCCTGTTGATTGAGTATGAGCGGGTCCATTTGATCCGGGTGCGAACCTGCGGCGAAGCATGATCAAGGAGGGATCAAGGTAATGACCGGTCGGTTGATTCATCTGCTGCGACTCGACGGTTACTTCAGCACCATGTCTTGGGTGCTGGCTGCGCTGTTGTTCATCAATCGCCTGAGCAGCATGGTCAAGCTGTTCATGGCGCTGTATCTGCGTCAGGAACTGGGCTTCGCCATCGAGACCGTTGGCTGGCTGTTGGCGGCGTACGGCGGCGGGCTGTTGATCGGTTCGATGCTGGGCGGCTTGCTCAGTGACCATGTCCGCACCGCGCGGCTGACGGCGGCGCTGTTCTTCGTTTCAGCCTGGGTGCTGCTCGGGCTCGGGTTGGTCACGCAGGTGCCGTTGCTGGCCGGGCTGCTGTTGCTCAGCGGTACGATCGACGGTGCGATCCGCACGCTGCATCAACGACTGATCATGGAATATTGCGAGGTTGCGCAGCGCCCACGGGCGCAGGCCTTGAGCCGTATCGCGCGAAACCTCGGGATGGCCGCCGCCGGCATAGCGGGCGGTGTGCTGGCGCAAACGGATTTTCGCTGGGTGTTCTTCATCAGCGCGGCGCTGACGCTGGTGGCGTTGCTCTGGTTTGTCCGCACGACCTGGCGGCGACCGATTCTTGTCCCGGAAGAAACGCCTGAGGCGCAGACCGGCTCCGGCCTGCCGTATCGCGACAAACCATTCCTCTGGCTGCTGGCGACCACCCTCCTGCTCGGCATGGCGTTCGACACCATCTACAGCACGCTCGGCAACTATCTGCGCGATTACTATCGCTTGAGTACCGAGGCCATCGGCTGGCAGTTCGCGATCAACGCAGTTCTTGTCGTGGCGTTGCAGATTCCAATCTCGCATTGGGGCGAACGCTGGGGCTCGCGCTGGCCATTGATTGCCGGTTGCGTGTTGCTGGCGGTCGGACTGGGCATGTTGCCGTTGGGGTCCGGCCTGTTTTATGCCTGCCTGTCGACAGTGGTCTGGACCCTCGGTGAGGCGCTGTTCATGCCGCCGCTGAATGTGCTGGTCATGCAGCATGCGCAAACCGGCAAAAGCGGCCAGTACTTCGGTCTTTTTTTCATGGCCTGGAGCGCGAGCGCGCTGCTGTCGCCAGTGCTGAGCGGGCAGCTTTACGGGCAGTTCGGTGGTCACAGCGTCTGGCTGGCCAGTGCGGCGCTGGCGCTGATGTCCGTGCCGCTGGTGTATCTGGCGACCCGTCTGCGGGCCGCGAGCAAGCAGCCCTTGCAAACCCGCAAGGCCGCTTCGCTTAGCTGATCCGGTTATGGGGTTTATTCGAAAGCGGTCTGTCCACCCGCAGCAATTATGGGCATTGGTTAGCGTCCTATCTGGTGAACCCGGCTGATCGGAACTAGATTTTATTCAGCGCCGGATCGGCACTCTGGCTTCAATCACGAAAGGATGGAAACGCTCATGAGCATTTTTCAACGCATAGTGTTGTTGCTTAAGGTTTTGGTGATGCTGACGCTTGGCACCACGGCGGCATGGGCGAGTACTGACGGCCCACCGCAGGGTTTCAACGCCGTCCATGGGCACGCGGCAGTGATCATGCTCGCCAAGTCCGAGTCCGAACCGGGCGATCAGGATCAGGGCGGCAGCAAGGACGATGACGACTCGACCACCGACGAGCCGGACACCGATGATCCGGATGATGGCGATAGCCAGACGTAGTGTGCAGGCGGTGCACATTTCTGACGCATTCGGGTTTTAGGTGGCCGGTGAGAAAAGGCGAAGCGTGGAGCTTCGCCTTTTTAGTTTCTCTGGGTGCTCAGCGTGGCTGGATTTCAGGGTGGCCAGCAATCAATTGGGTGTCCTCGAACAAGCCGACTAGGAAGGCCTCATCTGTCCATTGGTCGTATTGACCGTTGAGGATGCTTTTGCAGACAGCAATAGTGTTTTTCAGGGGAACGTATGTACCCGGGGTACCGATTAAGGTTTCAGCCACGTGGAGCGGCTGCGACAAGAAGCGCTGGATCTTACGAGCACGGCTAACCGTCAGTTTGTCTTCTTCCGACAGTTCGTCCATACCCAGTATTGCAATGATCTCCTGCAGTGACTTGTATTGCGCCAGCAAGGCTCGAACGTTACTAGCTGTTTTGTAGTGGTCTTCGCCGACCACGCCCGGGGCCAGATGACACGAAGTCGAGCCCAGTGGGTCTATCGCCGGGAAGATACCCTCTAAGAAGTGCTCTCTAGACAGAGCGACGGTGACGTCCAGATGGGCGAAGGTGGTCGACGGCGCCGGGTCGCTCAAGTCGTCCGCAGGTATGTAGATGGCTTGTACAGAAGTAATCGATCCCTTCGGCTCTCGCAGGGCTCCCATTTCTGTCGAAAGGGTCGGCTGGTAACCCACTGCCGAAGGTATTCGGCCAAGCAGTGCGGCGACTTCGTTACCGGCCTGGATGAATCTGGAAGGGAAAGGGGGATCGATTGCCAGCAGAACGTCGTGACCTTTGTCACATAAGTGCTCGGCCACAATAACTGCGGTTTCTACTGCATTTAAATAGGCTTTCGGTGAGTCGCTCTTTTCCGGCAGGACCACAGCCACATTTTTCGAAGCCATATCTGAACCGTTAGAGGGGGTTTCCGGCACGTACACTGCTA
Source organism: Pseudomonas sp. SDO52101_S400 (assembly GCF_054071635.1). Classification (NCBI taxonomy): domain Bacteria; kingdom Pseudomonadati; phylum Pseudomonadota; class Gammaproteobacteria; order Pseudomonadales; family Pseudomonadaceae; genus Pseudomonas; species Pseudomonas sp. SDO52101_S400. The sequence continues at coordinate 102,155 of NZ_JBSVWF010000005.1, forward strand.
CCGCACCAGATTTTGCAACGTTATTGATCAGTTCCATTATCAATACGGTCTTGCCAACCCCGGCCCCCCCGATTAAACCGACTTTACCGCCCTTGGAGAAAGGGCAAAGCATATCGATGACCTTGATGCCGGTTTCCAACATTTGACTGTTTCTCGAGTTCTCGCCGAAAGTCGCGACGAGCGGTCCCTTGCCGTCCACCGGTTTGCCTGTTGAGTCAATCACCCTGCCGAGAACCCTATTACCGAGTGCCGATTTTTGTTCATCGTTCATCGCCTGATACTCCAGATCCAACAATAGAGAGATTGAAAGCCGCGTCACGTGTCCTGAGTACGTGAAACCATAAGCCTGCCTCTCTCTATCGAGCACCTGTCATAACTGACAGTTGTTTAGACCGTTGTGCGATAGCCCGGGATTTTTAGGTGATCGCGCTGAATATCCAATGGCGCCGCGTCGGCCGGATGCAAACGCCGGGCAAAAGAAAACCCCTTCTTCCCCGACTGATGCGCAATCGAAGGAGAAGAGGTTTGGTCAACTCATCAACCCGCCCCGGCAACAGGGCGGGTTTTTTCAGGCCGCGCCGTCGAGGAACTGTTCGGCGTAGTGGCAAGCCACCTGCCGATTGTCGAGGTGGCGCAACGCTGGTTCTTCAGTACTGCAACGCTCGGTCGCGTACGGGCAGCGCTTGTGGAAAGCACAGCCCGGTGGCGGGTTCAGCGGGTTCGGCAACTCGCCGACGATCTTGATTTTCGGCTTGTTCGGGTCCGGGTGGATGGTCGGGGTCGCCGACAGCAACGCCTGGGTGTACGGGTGCAGCGGGCGCTCGTAGATGTCGTTCTTCGGACCCATTTCCACCGGGCGGCCGAGGTACATCACCATCACGTCATCGGCCACGTGTTGCACCACCGCGAGGTTGTGCGAAATGAACACGTAGGCGGTGTTGAACTCCTGCTGCAGATCCATGAACAGGTTCAGTACCTGGGCCTGGATCGACACGTCGAGCGCCGAGGTCGGTTCGTCCGCCACCAGCACTTTCGGTTGCAGCATCATGGCCCGGGCCAGCGCAATACGCTGACGCTGACCGCCGGAGAACATGTGCGGATAACGCTGGTAGTGCTCGGGACGCAAGCCGACCTGCTTCATCATCGCCTGGACTTTCTCGCGACGTTCGGCAGCCGAGAGGTTGGTGTTGATCAGCAGCGGTTCGCCGAGCTGGTCACCGACTTTCTGCCGTGGGTTCAACGAGGCGTACGGGCTCTGGAACACCATCTGCACGTCTTTGCGCAATTGCTTGCGCTGGGCCTTGTCGGCGCCGGCCACTTCTTGCCCGGCGATTTTCAGGGAACCGGACGACGGTTCCTCGATCAGCGTCAGGGCGCGGGCCAGGGTGGATTTTCCACAACCCGACTCACCTACAACGGCGAGGGTCTTGCCGGCTTCCAGTTCGAACGACACACCGTTGAGGGCGCGCACGGTCGCATGGCCCTTGAACAGGCCACGGGAGACTTCGTAGTGACGGGTCAGGTCGCGGGCGGTAAGTACGACGGCCATTACGCCACCTCCTGGTTCAACGGGTAGAAGCAGCGGGCGAGGCTGTTGCTTTTCGGGTCAAGGGTCGGACGCTGTGTGCGGCAGCTGTCCTGCACGTACGGGCAGCGTGGCGACAGCAGGCAGCCTTGCGGACGGTCATAGCGGCCGGGAACGATACCCGGCAGGGTCGCCAGGCGCGCGGCACCCTGGCTGTGTTCCGGAATCGCCTTGAGCAGTGCTTCGCTGTACGGGTGGGCCGGGATGTCGAACAGTTGCGGCACCTGGCCGACTTCAACGGCTTGACCGGCGTACATCACGCACACGCGCTGGGCGGTTTCAGCCACCACGGCGAGGTCGTGGGTGATCAGCACCAAGCCCATGTTCTGCTCTTTCTGCAATGCCAGCAGCAGGTCCATGATCTGCGCCTGGATCGTTACGTCGAGTGCGGTGGTCGGCTCGTCCGCGATCAGCAGTTTCGGCTCGCCGGCAATCGCCATGGCAATTGCCACACGCTGGCTCATGCCGCCGGACAGTTGATGCGGGTAGGCGTCCATACGGTTCGCGGCACCCGGGATTTCCACTTTTTCCAGCAGTTCAATGGCGCGTTTGCGTGCTTGCTTGCCGGACATTTTCAGGTGCAGGCGTAGCACTTCCTCGATCTGGAAACCGACGGTGTAGCTCGGGTTGAGCGCGGTCATCGGGTCCTGGAACACCATGGACAGGTCTTTGCCGACGATCTGCCGACGCTGGCGATTGCTCAGCTTGAGCATGTCTTTGCCGTCGAAACTGAGCGAGTCAGCGGTGACGATGCCTGGATGCTCGATCAGGCCCATCAGCGCCATCATGGTCACGGACTTGCCGGAACCCGACTCGCCCACGATGGCCAGGACTTCGCCCTTGTCCACTTTGAGGTCGAGGCCGTCGACCACCGGTGTGGCGTTCTTGTCGCCGAAGCGTACGTTGAGATTCTTGATTTCTAACAGTGACATGGGAATCTCCTCAGGCGGCGTTCTTGAGTTTCGGGTCCAGCGCATCGCGCAGACCGTCGCCCATCAAGTTGATTGCCAGCACGCTGAGCAAAATGGTCAAGCCAGGCAGACTCACTACCCACCAGGCGCGTTCGATGTAGTCGCGGGCCGAGGCCAGCATGGTGCCCCACTCAGGGGTTGGCGGCTGTACGCCGAGGCCGAGGAAGCCCAGGGCGGCGGCGTCGAGGATCGCCGAGGAGAAGCTCAGGGTTGCCTGAACGATCAGCGGCGCCATGCAGTTCGGCAGCACGGTGATGAACATCAGACGTGGCAGGCCGGCACCGGCCAGGCGCGCGGCGGTCACGTAGTCGCGGTTCAGTTCGCCCATCACCGCAGCGCGGGTCAGACGGACGTAGGACGGCAGCGAGACCACGGCAATGGCGATCACGGTGTTGATCAGGCCAGGGCCGAGGATGGCGACGATCGCCACAGCCAGCAGCAGCGACGGCAGGGCCAGCATGATGTCCATCAGACGCATGATGGTCGGGCCAATCATTTTCGGGAAAAAGCCTGCGAACAGACCCAGCAGAATCCCCGGGATCAGCGACATCACCACCGACGACAGACCGATCAGCAGCGACAGGCGCGAACCCTGGATCAGACGCGACAGCAGGTCGCGACCCAGTTCATCGGTGCCGAGCAGGAACTGCATCTGGCCACCTTCCAGCCAGGCCGGAGGCGTCAGCAGGAAGTCACGGTATTGCTCGCTCGGGTTATGCGGGGCAACCCACGGCGCGAAGATCGCGCAGAAAATCACCAGCAACATGAACAGCAGGCCGGCAACGGCGCCCTTGTTTTTGGAGAACGCTTGCCAGAACTCTTTGTACGGCGATGGGTACAGCAGGCTTTGATCCGCAGCGGTGGCGGCGGTGGCTACTGAGGAAGTTGGAGTGCTCATGGGTATTGACCTCAGCGCTGATGACGGATGCGTGGGTTGGCAAAGCCGTAGAGGATGTCCACCACGAAGTTGACCAGGATCACCAGGCAGGCGATCAGCAGAATGCCGTTCTGCACGACCGGGTAATCCCGGGCACCGATGGCCTCGATCAGCCACTTGCCGATGCCGGGCCACGAGAAGATGGTTTCAGTCAGGACCGCACCGGCCAGCAGGGTGCCGACTTGCAGGCCGACCACGGTCAGCACCGGAATCAGCGCGTTACGCAGGCCGTGAACGAAGACCACGCGCGACGGCGACAGGCCTTTGGCCTTGGCGGTGCGGATGTAGTCCTCACGCAGTACTTCGAGCATCGACGAACGGGTCATCCGCGCGATCACCGCCAGCGGAATGGTGCCCAGCACGATGGCCGGCAGGATCAGGTGATGCAGCGCATCGAGGAACGCGCCCATGTCATCGGCCAGCAGGGTGTCGATCAACATGAAACCGGTGCGCGGCTCGATGTCGTAGAGCAGGTCGATCCGCCCGGATACCGGGGTCCAGCCCAGGCTCACCGAGAAGAACATGATGAGGATCAGACCCCACCAGAAGATCGGCATCGAATACCCCGCCAGGGAGATGCCCATCACCCCGTGGTCGAACAGGGATCCTCGCTTGAGGGCCGCGATCACCCCGGCCAGGAGGCCCAGGATACCGGCGAACAACAGGGCGGCCATGGACAGTTCCAGGGTCGCCGGGAAGAGGGAGGTGAACTCGGTCCATACGCTCTCACGGGTGCGCAGGGATTCGCCGAGGTCGCCGTGGGCCAGTTTGCCGATGTAGTCCAGGTACTGGGCATACAGCGGCTTGTTCAGACCGAGGCGTTCCATTGCCTGAGCGTGCATTTCGGGGTCGACCCGACGTTCGCCCATCATCACTTCCACGGGGTCGCCGGGAATCATGCGAATCAACGCGAAAGTCAGCAAGGTGATGCCGAAAAACGTGGGGATCAACAACCCCAGTCGGCGGGCAATAAAACTAAACATCTTGTGTGGTACCTCATCAGCCGGTTAGGCGTGCCCGGCGACCCTGGGGTCAGGGAGGCCGGGAGTTTCTTATCTACTTCACCTGGGTGGTGGCGAAGTTATTGGTTGTGAGAGGGCTGATGTGATAACCCTCTACGTTGTTGCGCATTGCAGTGAACATCCGGGTGTGGGCCATGCTGATCCACGGTTGGTCCTGATTGAACAGTACCTGGGCCTGTTCGTAGAGCTTGGCGCGTTCGGCCGGATCTACTTTAGCCCGTGCTTCGTCCAACAGTGTCTGGAATTTCTCGTTGCACCAGCGAGCGTAGTTTTCGCCGTTCTTGGCGGCTTCGCAACTGAGCATAGGCGTCAGGAAGTTATCCGGGTCGCCGTTGTCGCCCGCCCATCCGGCCGAGACCATATCGTGCTCGCCCGCTTTGGCGCGTTTGAGCATTTCGCCCCATTCCATCACGCGGATGTCGATCTTGATCCCGACTTTCGCCAGGTCAGCCTGCATCATTTGCGCGCCGAGCATCGGGTTCGGGTTGGTCGGGCCGCCGCCGTTGCGGGTGAACAGGGTGAAGGTGGTGCCTTCCGGTACGCCGGCTTCCTTGAGCAGGGCGCGGGCCTTGTCGAGGTCACGTGGCGGGTTCTTCAGCTCGTGGTTGTAGCCCAGCAGGGTCGGCGGGTACGGGTTGACCGCCACGCTGGCGTTGCCTTTGCCAAACAGCGCGTTGACATAGGCTTCCTTGTCGAAGGCGATATCGATCGCTTTACGCACCCGCACGTCGCTGATGTATTTGTGCTGGGTGTTCATGGCGATGTAGGAGACGGTCATCGCGTCCATTTCATCGACTTTCAGCTTGTCGTCTTTCTTGATGCTCGGGATGTCATCCGGTTTCGGGTACAGCGCGACCTGGCACTCGTTGGCCTTGAGTTTCTGCAGGCGAACGTTGTTGTCGGTGGCGATGGCCAGGATCAGGGCATCAGCCGGCGGCTTGCCACGGAAATAGTCCGGGTTGGCCTTGAAGCGAACCTGGGCGTCCTTGTTGTAGCGCTGGAAGACGAACGGGCCCGTGCCGACCGGCTTGTTGTTCAGGTCGCCGGTCTTGTTGGCCTTGAGCAACTGGTCGGCGTATTCGGCTGGATAGATCGAGGAGAACGCCATGGCAATGTCGGCCAGGAACGGCGCTTCGCGGCGGGTCAGGGTGAACTTGACTGTGTTGTCGTCGACTTTCTCGACGCTCTTGAGCAGTTCCTTGAAGCCCATGCTTTCAAAGTACGGGAAGCCCACGCTCGACAGCTTGTGCCACGGGTGATTCGGGTCCAGCTGACGCTGGAAGCTCCAGACCACGTCGTCGGCGTTCATGTCGCGGGTCGGCTTGAAGTATTCGGTGGTGTGGAACTTGACGCCTTTGCGCAGGTGGAACGTATAGGTCAAGCCGTCGTCGCTGATGTCCCAGGACTCGGCGAGCGCCGGGATCACTTCAGTGGTGCCAGGCTTGAAGTCGGCCAGACGGTTGAAGATGGTTTCGGCCACCGCGTCGGCAGTGACTGCAGTCGTGTACTGGACCATATCGAAGCCTTCCGGGCTGGCTTCGGTGCAGACCACCAAGGGTTTGGCCGAGACGCCGACAGCGACACTCAGCAACGCGGCAGCGATGGCCGCACGTAGGGGAAGCATTTTCATCAAGAACCCTCTGCAATCGGTTGAAGACAAAAAGCCGAACGGCTGACTCGTCACTGAGTCAGCCGTCGGCGTGCGTTTTTACAGGATGTTGAACGGTACGGTGGTCACGAGACGGAACTCGTTGATGCTGCCGTCAGCCTGGTTTTCGCTGGCGCGGTGAGCGGTGTAGGTACCACGGATGGTGGTGGCCTTGAGTGGGCCGCTCTGTACGGCGTAGGTTGCACCGATGCCGTATTCGTAGTGGTGCTCGCCGTCCATGTTTTTCACGTCATACGCTGTGCCGGTGTAGTGAGTACCGTCGATGCCCCAGCCGCGAGCCTGGTAGATGTTGAACTTCAGGCCTGGTACGCCGTACTCGGCCATGTTCAGACCGTAGGCGACCTGGAAGGATTTCTCGTTCGGGCCGTTGAAGTCGGACAGCAGGGAGTTGGCCAAGTAGATGCCGTTGGTTTCGTGCAGGTAGTCGAAGTACTCGTTACCGTTAATTTCCTGGTACGAGAAGGTCAGGCTGTGTGCCTGGTGGGTCAGGCCGAACGACAGGGAGTAGGTGTCGTTGTCGATGTTGCCCATCTCTTTTTTGCCGGTATCGACCGTCTTGTAGTAGTTCAGGCCGGTGGTCAGGCTCACGACGTTGCTGTCACCCAGTTCGTGGGTGGCGCCGAAGTAGTACTGGTTCCAGAAGTCTTCAACCTTGGAAGCGTACAGGCTGGTCTTCAGGCTTTTCAGCGGCTGGTAGTTCAGGCCGACGATGCTCACGCGATCGGTCTCGGCTTTGTTGTTGGTGTACTCGGAGCGGAATTTCGACAGGCTCTCTTCGGTACGCGGCGATACGCGGTCGAAGCTGCCGGCATCGAACGACAGGTTGTTCAGCTCTTCGCTGTGCAGGCTGACACCTTCAAAGCTCGAAGGCAGCGCACGGTTGCCGATGGTGTCGACGATTGGCGTGCTGAAGTTCTGGCGACCGGCGGTCAGGGTGGTGTTGGAAACGCGGAACTTGACGTTGGCCAGGCCCAGTTTGCTCCACTGACCTTCAGCGTCACCGCCTTCTTTGGTCAGCGTACGGTTGTTGCCTGCGCCTGGACGCGAGCCCGGTGCGCCACCATTGTTGGAGGCCAGATCCTTGCGATCGCGCTCCAGGGCAACGGCGTTGTACGCGGCCACTTCAGTGCTGACACCGACGGTGCCCTGAGTGAAGCCGGAGGTGTAGTTGACGATGGTGCCCTGCACCCAGTTGATACGACGATCGGTCGGGGTTGCAACGCCGTCTTTGCGGTAGGTGAACTTGCCGCCACGTTTCAGTTGCTCGTTGGCGTACCAGTTACGGGTCGTGCCGCTGATCTTGGAGCCTTCGAGGAAACCGGTGGCTTCAGCCTGGGCGCTCTGCTCGTTGACGGTAACCGGGGTGAACGCCTGGCTCTGTTCCTCGGCATAAGCCGTGGCGGTGATGCTGCTGATGGCCAGGGCCAGTATCGCGGTGCTGCTCAGTTTCATGGGTGAAGCTCCTTTACTTTCTTTTTATGCCGGCTTTTTTTGTAGGGCCGGTTTTTGGTTTTAGAACTCATTCACACATCGCAAACGTTTGCAAAAGGCCTGATTGGCGAATTTCGGCAAAGCGCTTGCGTGAGGAGGTAGACGGCCTCCTCAGCGTTGCGGCTAGTCGGTTTTTTGTTTAATCGATGCTCACACCCGAAAACACGTTGCGACCGAAGGGGCTGACCTTGAATCCTTCGATCCTGGCGCTTAACGGCTGGTTGACCGTCGAGTGGGCGACAGGCGTGATCGGCACTTGCTGCTTGAGCAACTGCTGGGCCTGTTTGTAGAGCGCGGTGCGCTGGTCGCGGTCGGTGACGACCTTGGCCTCTTTGATCAGCTTGTCGTAAGCCGGATCGCACCACATGGAGTAGTTGTTGCCGCCAATGGCGTCGCAGCTGTACAGGGTGCCGAGCCAGTTGTCCGGGTCCCCGTTGTCACCGGTCCAGCCGATCAGGCTGATGTCGTGTTCGCCATTCTTGGTGCGCTTGATGTACTCGCCCCATTCGTAGCTGACGATCTTCACTTTCAGACCGATCCTGGCCCAGTCGGCCTGGAGCATTTCGGCCATCAGTTTGGCGTTCGGGTTGTACGGACGCTGCACCGGCATGGCCCACAGGGTGATCTCGGTGCCTTCCTTGACGCCGGCAGCCTTGAGCAACTCCTTGGCTTTTTCCGGGTTGTAGGCGGCGTCCTTGATGGTGGTGTCGTAGGACCATTGGGTCGGCGGCATGGCGTTGACCGCCAGTTGACCTGCACCCTGGTAAACAGCGTTGAGAATTCCTTGTTTATTCACCGCCATGTCCAGCGCCTGACGCACTTCGAGCTGGTCGAACGGTTTGTGGCGCACGTTGTAGGCGATGTAACCGAGGTTGAAGCCCGGCTTCTCGATCAGTTGCAGTTTCGGGTCGTTCTTGAGTGCCGGCACATCGGCCGGGCGCGGGTGCAGCGTGATCTGGCATTCGCCAGCCTTGAGCTTCTGCACACGTACCGATGCGTCGGTGTTGATCGCGAAAATAAGGTTCTTCAGCTTCACCCGGCTCTGATCCCAGTAATGCGGGTTGCCGGTGTAGCGGATGTTCGAGTCTTTCTGATAGCTCTTGAACACGAACGGGCCAGTGCCGATCGGCTTCTGGTTGATGTCGCTCGGCTTGCCTTCGGCCAACAGTTTGTCGGCATATTCGGCAGACAGAATGGCGGCGAAGCTCATGGCGATGTTCTGGATGAACGCGGCGTCGACGCTGTTGAGCGTGAACTGCACGGTCAGCGGCCCGGTCTTCTCGACCTTGGCGATGTTCTTGTTCAGGCTCATCCCGTTGAAATACGGGAACTCGGTCGGATAAGCCTTACGGAATGGCTGTTGCGGATCGAGCATGCGGTTAAACGTGAACAGCACGTCGTCGGCGTTGAAATCGCGGGTAGGTTTGAAATACGCCGTTGTATGAAATTTCACCCCTTCACGCAGGTGAAAGGTGTACTTGAGGCCATCCTCGGAAATATCCCAGCTCGTTGCCAGGCCCGGTACGACATTGGTCGCGCCCTTTTCGAACTCGGCCAGGCGGTTGTACAGCGGCTCGGCGGCGTCGTTATCGGTCGCCGTCGTGTACTGCGCGGTGTCGAAACCGGCCGGGCTGCCTTCGGAGCAGAACACCAGACTGTCGCTGGCGGCAAAACTCGCGGACGTGGCGGCCAACAGGCCGGCGCCCAGCAATGCGGAAAAAACCAAGGTGTGGCGCATGACGCTCCCTCTTTTCTCAGTGTTTTTCAATGCGCCGCGATCCCTTCCAGGGAAGTTGTGGCTGCATTGAGCTCAAACCCACAGCAAACCGATAGCCCACGCAGTCACTGGTCAGAACCTGACGGTAGGGGCCGCAGGTCTGGCAGTAAATGCGCTGAGTCCTAAAGACTCGTAGGAAAAGGCGACACGTCCTAAACCAACCTGGTAGGGCCAGGTGGAAATGGATGTAGGCAGATTCCTAACTAATCGGTAGAAAAAAACAGCGGCGACGCTGAAAACGTCGCCGCTGGCTTTTTTACTTGACGCTGACGCCGTAGAAGGAGTTCAAGCCGAATGGGCTGATCTTGAAGTCCTGCACGTTGGCGCGCATGGGTTGATACACCGTCGAGTGAGCGATAGGTGTCATAGGGACTGCGTCTTTGAGGACGTGTTGCGCCTCTTTGTAGAGTTCGGTGCGCTTGGCCTGGTCAGTGGTGCGCTTGGCTTCTTTCACGAGGCCGTCGAATTTCTTGTCGCACCATTTGGAGAAGTTGTTGCCGCTCAGCGAGTCGCAACCAAACAACACGTTGAGCCAGTTGTCCGGATCACCATTGTCACCGCTCCAGCCAATGATCATGGCCTGGTTCTCGCCACCTTTGGAGCGTTTGATGTACTCGCCCCACTCGTAGCTGGTGATCTTCACGTTCAGACCAATCTTCTTCCAGTCGGACTGGAGCATTTCGGCCATCAGTTTGGCGTTCGGGTTGTACGGACGCTGAACCGGCATCGCCCACAGGACGATCTCGGTACCTTCCTTGACGCCGGCTTCCTTGAGCAGCTGCTTGGCTTTCTCAGGATCGTACTTGGCGTCCTTGATGGTGGTGTCGTAGGACCATTGGGTCGGCGGCATGGCGTTGACGGCCAGCTGGCCGGCGCCCTGGTAAACCGAATCGATGATCTGTGGCTTGTTGACGGCCATGTCCAGCGCCTGGCGAACGCGCAGGTCGGCCAGCGGGTTCGGCTCGTTGCTGCCCTTGACCTTGTCCATCACGTTGTAGGCGATGTAGCCCAGGTTGAAGCCAGCCTGGTCAGGCATCTTCAGCGCCGGGTCGGCTTTCAGTGCGGCGAGGTCGGCCGGACGCGGGAACAGGGTGACCTGGCACTCGTTCTTCTTCAGTTTCTGGATACGTACCGACGGGTCGGTGGTGATGGCGAAGATCAGGTTGTCGATCTTCACGTCATCAGGCTTCCAGTAGTCCTTGTTGCCGGTGTAGCGGATGTTGGAGTCTTTCTGGTAGCTCTTGAACACGAACGGACCAGTGCCGATCGGCTTCTGGTTGATGTCGGCAGCCTTGCCTTCTTTCAGCAGCTGGGCTGCGTACTCGGCGGACTGAACCGACGCGAAGCTCATGGCCATGTTCTGGATGAACGCAGCGTCGACTTCTTTCAGAGTGAACTTGACGGTGTGGTCGTCGACTTTATCGATCTTGGTGATGTTGGTGTCCATCCCCATGTCGGTGAAGTACGGGAATTCGGTCGGGTACGCCTTACGGAACGGGTCATCCTTGTTAATCATGCGATTGAAGGTGAACAGCACGTCGTCGGCGTTGAACTCACGAGTCGGCTTGAAATACGGGGTAGTGTGGAACTTGACGCCTTCACGCAGGTGGAAGGTATAGGTCAGGCCGTCATCGGAGATGTCCCACTTGGTCGCCAGACCAGGAATCACGGCGGTGCCGCCACGCTCGAACTGGGTCAGACGGTTGAACATGGTTTCGGCTGAGGCGTCGAAGTCGGTTCCGGTGGTGTATTGGCCTGGGTCGAAACCGGCCGGGCTGCCTTCGGAGCAGAACACCAGGTTAGTCGCAGCGGAAGCGAAAGGTGCGGAGGCTAACAAGCCTGCGCCGACTAAAAACGGAATGACCGCGTGTTTAAGCATGTTGGCCTCATGATTTGTTGTCATTTTTTAATATTGAGGTACGACCTCGTGAGTCGTGCCTGCGGATACTTATGCAGGGCCCATACCCAATGCAAGATCCAGAGCGCCCGGCGGCATCAAACGGTGGCACGAACGTACCTTAATGTCGCATCTGTATAACTTCTGACGCATTTGACCGTTTGCGGTCGGTTTTTACGGTGCAAATGAAGCCCCAAAACGGTGCATCGGTCACGATTTGCGCGCCGCCTTGGGGCCTGGTGTTACTTATTTATACCCACGCCATAGAAGGGGGTTAGACCGAACGGGCTGATCTTGAAGTCAGTGACTTCCTTGCGCAGTGGCTGGAACACCGTGGAGTTGGCGATCGGCGTGATCGGCACTTGCTGTTTAAGGATCAGTTGCGCCTGTTGATACAGTTTTACCCGCTGCGATTTATCCGTGGACACCTTGGCCTGCTGCACCAGTTTGTCGTAGGCCGGATCGCACCATTTGGCGTAGTTGCTGCCCTTTACCGCGGCGCAGCTGTAGAGCACGCCGAGCCAGTTGTCCGGGTCGCCGTTGTCACCGGTCCAGCCGTAGATCATCGCGTCGTGTTCGCCATTCTTGGCGCGCTTGATGTACTCGCCCCATTCATAGCTGACGATGTTGGCCTTGATCCCGATCTTCTCCCAATCCTGCTGGATCATCTGCGCCGACATCCGCGCATTCGGGTTGGACGCACGCTGCACGGTCATCGCCCAGAGGTTGATGGTTGTACCCGGTGCAACCCCGGCTTCCTTGAGTAGCGCTTTTGCTTTCACGGGGTCGTACGGCGCGTCCTTGATATTCGGGTCATAGGACCATTGCGCGGGCGGCAAGGCGTTCTGCGCCAGTTGCCCGGCACTCTGGTAAACCGCCTTGATGATCGCCGGTTTGTCGATGGCCATGTCCAGTGCCTGGCGCACTTTTAATTGGTCCAGCGGCGGGTGCGTGGTGTTGTAGGCGAGGAAGCCGAGGTTAAAACCGGCCTGCTTCAAGACGCGCAGATTCGGGTCTTTTTCCATCACTTCGATGTCGGCCGGGCGCGGGTAGCCGCTGACCTGGCATTCTCCGGTCTTGAGCTTCTGCAGGCGGACGGCGGCATCCGGAGTGATCGAGAACACCAGGTTGTCGATTTTCACATCTTCGGGTTTCCAGTAGTCCTTGTTCGCCGCGTAGCGGATCTGCGAGTCCTTCTGGTAACGCTTGAATACAAACGGACCGGTGCCGACCGGCTTCTGGTTGATGTCTGCTGCTTTGCCTTCCTTCAACAACTGCGCGGCATATTCGGCCGATTGCACCGAGGCGAAGCTCATGGCGAGGTTTTGCACGAATGCGGCGTCGACGTTGTTCAGGTTGAAGCGCACGGTGTTTTCGTCGAGCTTTTCCACGGATTTGATCGTGGTGTTCAGGTCCATGTCGGTGAAGTACGGGGACTCGGCGGGGTAGGCCTTGCGAAAGGCGTTGTCCGGGTCTAGCAGGCGCTGGAAGGTGAACAGCACGTCGTCGGCGTTGAAGGTGCGGGTCGGGGTGAAGTCGTCGGTGGTGTGGAATTTTACGTTTTGGCGCAGGTGGAAGGTGTATTGGAGGCCGTCCGGGGTTACGTCCCAGTTCGTCGCCAGGCCGGGTTCGATTTCGGTGCCGCCGCGTTTGAATTGGGTGAGGCGGTTGAAGACGGTTTCGGCGGAGGCGTCGAAGTCGGTGCCGCTGGTGTATTGGCTGGGGTCGAAGCCGGCGGGGCTGGCTTCGGAGCAGTACACCAGGGTTGTTGCTGCGTTTGCGATTGGGGTGATGGCGGTCAGGGCGAGGGTTACTAATAGCGGTTTTAGGGTGAATCTTTGCATATCTGCCCCGGAGGTTGGAGGTGGTTGTGGACGGGGAGGTTAGCTGGGGTGGTGGGGGGCGCGGAAATATCGTTTTTCTAGGTGAGGTGTCTATCTCGGTATATCCGGCGGTTTTTGGGCATATCCGTTTTTTCGGGGGCTGCGGATTATGGTTCCGCCCTTACGGCGGGTCACTTTTTACAAACGCCTAAAAAGTAACCAAAAACGCTTGCTCCTACGTTCGGCCCGCTCGCTGAGGCTCGGGGTTCCTTCGCTCCGGGATTCATCCGGGGGGCATCGCCTACGGTTTGCTTCGCTGCACCTCCTCTCGATGTGTTTGGCTTCGCCAAACGGTCGCTGCGCTCCCACCCCCGGATAAATCCCTCCACTCTGCCTTCCGACGTCGCCAAAAGATCAAGAGCTGCAGCCGAGCTAACGCTCATCCTGTTGAGTGGTGGTGGGGCAACATCCGGAGCGGGTTCGCGTGCTTTTCAAATTTTGAATTCACCTTCGATATCTCACGTCGGCGTATTCCATATAAACAACGCGGTCAGTCCCCTCTCCCTCCGGGAGAGGGCTAGGGTGAGGGCCGTTTTTGAAGCTGTTTAAATCTCAACAACAACACAGGATCCTTCCCACAAAGTTTTCAGGTTGTCCGTCGGAAGCACGCTCTCTAGTCTTTGGTTGTCGCAGAAGACTCTGCGATCGGGAGGTGAGATTCCCGGTTACTGAATTTGGAAACCAGAGCAAGCCGCCCCATAATCGCCGCCAGTTCATGCTGTCGGCAGTTCTTTATGGCGGCTATGTACGGGCGGGCTTCGGTCCGGCCGGGTTGGTTTCCTTACCGGTAATCTCACTCCGTACATAGTTGCCACCTCATTTCACGAGTGAGATCGGAAATGAGTGGCGCAAATTCATAAGGAAATGCTCCATGAACAAGCCAGTACCCGATCCACCCCTCGAAACACCCACACCCCTCGAAGAAGCCATGCGCGCCGAAGACCTCGCCCGCAACCGCGAAGCCATCAAACGCGCCCTCGATTATTACCTGTGCCCCAACCCCTCCAAACCGCGCCCGAGCACGATGTATATGGTCACGCCCAACGTCGATACCGAAAGTCTGCTGGCCAATGCCTGCGAGTCCCTGGCGTCGGCCAGTACGATCGCCAGCAATTTCGCCAATGAACTCAGCGGCCCGCAGCGCAGTACCGCGCTCGGTATCCAGCAGATCATCATGCTGGCCGAGCTGGCGGTGAACCGTGCGCTGGATCGGGTCGATCCGCGAGTCTGACGACCGAGTCATCGTTCATCGCGGGCAAGCCCGCTCCCACAGGGTCGTGCGCGATTTCAATAAATCCGTAGAACCGGTGGGAGCTGGCTTGCCAGCGATGACGGCGGAGCAGACAACACAAATCCCGGGCACAAAAAAACCGGCGATCATCACTGATCGCCGGTTTTTCATTCAGCCGTCACTCAATCACTGCATCAGCACTTCAATCGAACCATCGGCCGTCAGGCTGACCTGGCTGGTGCCCGCTTCGACTTCAGGTGTGACCGGTGCTGCATCCATACCAGCCGCTTTCATCATCATCGGGGCGCGCATGTACGGTTGTGGGAAACCGTTGCTGTTGAGGTTCAGGTTGACGATTTTGTAACCCTTGCCGCCCAGGGCGTCGGTGGCCAGTTGGGCGCGGGCCTTGAAGGCGGTGACGGCTTCTTTCAGCAGTTTGTCTTCGCTGGCCTTGCGGGTCGGGTCGGCGATGGCGAAGTCCATGCCGCCCATTTTCAGGTCGGTCAGCAGCTCGCCGGTGAGTTTGGACAGGGCGGCGAAGTCGGCGCTTTCCAGGCGCAGTTCGGCGCGTTCGCGCCAGCCGGTGATTTTCTGGCCCTTGGTGTCGTAGATCGGGTAGCTGTTGCGGCTGCCCTGGCGCAGGGTGATGTCTTTGACTTGCTTGGCCTGGGCGAGGGCCTTGTTCATGGTGGTGCTGACGTCGGCGGCAAGTTTGGCCGGGTCAGTGTTTTGTTCTTCGGTGTAGAGGGTCACGATCATCAGGTCGCGGGCCACTTCCTGGCTGACTTCGGCGCGCAGGGAAATCTGGTTGTAGTGCAGCTCATCGGCGGCCAGGGCCGGAAGGCTGGCGACGCTGCCGACGGTCAGGGCGAGAAGGGCGGCGCTGCGGCGAAATGTGTGCATGAAAGCTCCTTGATGAGGGCGCAGGTGATGGTTCGGGGGCCTGCGTGAAACCATCAGACTCTAGCTTCTGTGATCCGGTTCGCCCAGTTACAACTTCTATACAGATGGGCCTTATAGCCGCCGTGACGCTTTTTGCCATGTGGTCGTTTGCCGCACTTTCGCCTCTCAAGCCCGCGCCTTGGTTATACTCCGTGCGATCCGCCTGGAGCGCTCATCAGGAGAGCTCATGCTCGCCCCCGTACAACTGACTTCCGCCACTCGCCAGAACCTCTGGCGGCTGACTTTCATCCGCACGCTGGTGCTCGCCGCGCAGGCCGGTTCCGTGGGCCTGGCCTACTGGCTGGATCTGTTGCCGTTGCCGTGGGTGCAACTGGTGATGACCCTCGGCTGTTCGATTCTGCTGTGTGTGTTCACCGCCGTGCGCCTGCGCACTTCGTGGCCGGTTACCGAGCTCGAATACGCGCTGCAACTGGCCTGCGATCTGTTTATCCACAGCGCCCTGCTGTATTTCTCCGGCGGTTCGACCAACCCGTTCGTTTCGTATTATCTGGTGCCGCTGACCATCGCCGCGGTGACGCTGCCATGGCGTTATTCGGTGGTGTTATCAGGGATTGCGCTGGCCTTGTACACCCTGATGCTGACGCATTTCTATCCGCTGGAAACCCTGCCGGTGGCCCGGGAGAACCTGCAGATCTACGGCATGTGGCTGAGCTTCGCGCTGGCGGCGGCGGTGATTACCTTCTTCGCCGCACGCATGGCCGAAGAGCTGCGTCGGCAGGAAGAATTGCGCGCGATACGCCGTGAAGAAGGCCTGCGCGATCAGCAATTGCTGGCCGTGGCGACTCAGGCGGCCGGTGCAGCTCATGAATTGGGCACACCGCTGGCGACCATGAGCGTATTGCTCAATGAGATGCAGCAAGATCACCACGACCCGATGCTTCAGGAAGACCTGAAGGTGCTGAAGGATCAGGTAAAACTCTGCAAGGAAACCCTGCAACAACTGGTGCGCGCCGCCGAAGCCAATCGCCGGATGGCGGTGGAGATGCAGGATGTCACCGAATGGCTCGACGAGGCGCTCAATCGCTGGCACCTGATGCGTCCCGAGGCCAGTTACCGCTTTCAGCGTCTGGGCCAGGGCCCGCTGCCGCGCGTAGCACCGCCGCCGGATCTGACCCAGGCCTTGTTGAATCTGTTGAACAATGCCGCCGACGCCTGCCCGGAAAACCTTCAGGTGACCCTGGACTGGACCGCCGAAGACCTGACCATCAGCATCCGCGATCATGGCGCCGGTGTGCCGCTGGCCATCGCCGAGCAGATCGGCAAACCGTTTTTTACCACCAAGGGCAAAGGTTTCGGCCTGGGCCTGTTTTTGAGCAAGGCCAGCGTGACACGCGCCGGCGGCTCAGTGAAACTCTATAGTCATGAGGAAGGCGGCACGCTCACCGAGCTGCGCCTGCCCCACGGCGTCCGAGGAGAGCAACATGAGTGACGAAATCCAAGTCGAAGGCGAAGAGCTGCCGCATTTGCTGCTGGTCGATGACGACGCGACCTTTACCCGGGTGATGGCCCGCGCCATGGCCCGCCGTGGCTTCCGCGTCAGCACCGCCGGTTCCGCCGAAGAAGGCCTGACCATCGCCCAGGCCGATCTGCCGGATTATGCCGCGCTGGACCTGAAAATGGACGGTGACTCCGGTCTGGTCCTGCTCCCGAAGCTGCTGGAACTGGACCCGGAAATGCGCGTGGTGATCCTCACCGGTTACTCGAGCATTGCCACGGCGGTCGAAGCGATCAAGCGCGGCGCCTGCAATTACCTGTGCAAACCGGCCGACGCCGACGACGTGCTGGCAGCGCTGCTGTCCGAGCACGCCGACCTCGACAGCCTGGTGCCGGAAAACCCGATGTCGGTGGATCGCCTGCAATGGGAGCACATCCAGCGCGTGCTGACCGAGCACGAAGGCAACATCTCCGCCACTGCCCGCGCCCTGGGCATGCACCGCCGCACCCTGCAGCGCAAACTGCAGAAGCGTCCGGTTCGTCGCTGAACCTGCGCTGAACGGCCATCGCCAGCCCTCGCGATAAAGCGCACCGATCAACTATGATCGGTGCGTGTCTGTTCTTTTCTTTATCGAGCCTTATCCATGAATCAGAACGCTGAATATTCCGCGGTCAACGATGCTGTGCGCGGGCAGTTTTTTCGCAAGGTGTGGGCCATGACCACGCCTTATTGGCGCAGCGAAGAGAAGGGCAAGGCCTGGACGTTGCTGATCGCCGTGATCGCCCTGTCGCTGTTCAGCGTGGGCATTTCGGTATGGCTCAACAGTTGGTACAAGGATTTCTACAACGCCCTGCAAAAGAAGGACGAGGCGGCGTTCTGGCAGTTGATCCTGTATTTCTGCGGCATTGCGGCCGTGGCGATTCTCGGCTCGGTGTATCGCCAGTACCTGACGCAGATGCTGACCATCCGCTGGCGGGCGTGGCTCACCGAAAACCATTTCAAGCGCTGGCTTGGGCACAAGAATTATTACCAGCTGGAGCAGGGCGGCTACACCGACAACCCTGACCAACGTATTTCCGAAGACCTCAACACCTTTACCACCACCACGCTTGGCCTGGGGCTGGGATTGATCCGTACTGTGGTCAGTCTGGTGTCGTTCTCGATCATTCTGTGGGGCGTTTCCGGCAGTATCGAAGTGTTCGGCATCGAGATTCCCGGCTACATGTTCTGGTGTGCGCTGCTGTATGCAGGGGTTGGCAGTTGGTTGACGCACCTGATCGGCCGTCGCCTGATCGGTTTGAACAACCAACAACAACGCTTCGAAGCCGACCTGCGTTTCTCCATGGTGCGGGTCCGTGAAAACGCCGAGAGCATTGCGCTGTACAACGGTGAACCGAATGAAAACCGTCGCCTGAGCAATCGTTTCGGGCTGGTCTGGCAAAACTTCTGGGACATCATGCGTGTGTCCAAGCGTCTGACGTTCTTCACTTCCGGTTACGCCCAGATTGCAATCATCTTCCCGTTCATCGTGGCGGCGCCGCGTTATCTTTCCGGCAAGATCGAATTGGGCGAACTGATGCAAATCAACTCGGCATTCGGCAACGTGCAGGAGAACTTCAGCTGGTTCATCGACGCCTATGCGTCGCTGGCAGCCTGGAAGGCCACCTCCGATCGTCTGCTGAGCTTCCGTCAGGCCATGAGCGACAACGAAGACCGGGCACCGGCCATCGATGTGCAGAATCACGGTGATGAGCTGAAGGTACACAACCTCGGGCTGGACCTGGCTGACGGTCGTCACCTGCTGACCAGCGCCGACATGACCGTGGAGGCAGGCGACCGGGTAATGCTCAGCGGCCGTTCCGGCAGCGGCAAGTCGACATTGCTGAGAGCGATGGGACATCTGTGGCCGGCGGGCCACGGCAGCATCCGCCTGCCAGCCTCGCGTTATCTGTTCCTGCCGCAAAAACCGTATCTGCCGATTGGCACCCTGCGCGAAGCCTTGAGTTATCCACAACCGGGTGACACCTACTCGCCAGAGCGTTATGCACAAGTGCTGGAAACCTGCCGACTGCCGCATCTGGTGGCGCGACTGGACGAAGCCAATCACTGGCAGCGCATGCTCTCGCCGGGTGAACAGCAACGGCTGGCCTTCGCCCGCGCGCTGCTCTATGCACCGCACTGGCTGTACATGGACGAAGCGACGTCGGCGATGGACGAAGAAGACGAGGCCACGCTGTATCAGGCGCTGATCGACCAGTTGCCGGGCCTGAGCATCGTCAGCGTCGGCCATCGCAGCAGTCTCAAGCGCTTCCATCCACGGCATGTACGGATCGACAGCGGGCATCTGGTCGAGCAGACCGTCACGGCCTGATGTGTACTGAATCTGTGGGAGCCTGCTCCCACAGAGGACGGTGATCGTACAACTCCCTTGGGCTATGATGCCCCTCTAGCCGAATTTTCGAGATAAACGCAGACCATGGAAAACCCGATCGACACCCCGCGCCTCCCTCGCAAGCGCCGCAGCCTGGCACAGGAACTGGTGACGGTGCTGACCGAGCAGATCCGCGACGGTCTGCTCAAGCGTGGCGACAAGTTACCCACCGAGTCGGCGATCATGGAAGCCCATGGCGTCAGCCGCACCGTGGTGCGCGAGGCGATTTCCCGGCTGCAGGCTGCTGGCCAGGTGGAAACCCGTCACGGTATCGGCACGTTCGTTCTCGATACGCCGAGCCCGAGCGGTTTCCGGATCGACCCGGCGACGGTGGTCACCCTGCGCGATGTGCTGGCGATTCTCGAATTCCGTATCAGCCTGGAAGTCGAGTCCGCCGGCCTCGCCGCACAACGTCGCAGCACCGAACAACTGGCCGCGATGCGCGCCGCCCTGGATGCGCTGAACGAAAGCGTGGCCCACGCCAGCGATGCGGTGGCGTCGGATTTCCAGTTCCACCTGCAAATCGCGCTGTCCACCGGCAACCGCTACTTCACCGACATCATGACCCACCTGGGCACCAGCATCATTCCGCGTACGCGGCTGAACTCGGCGCGCCTGGCCCATGACGATCAGCAGCACTACATGAATCGCCTGAGCCGCGAGCACGAGGAAATCTACGAGGCCATCGCCCGCCAGGATTCCGATGCCGCCCGCGCGGCCATGCGCCTGCACCTGACCAACAGCCGCGAACGGCTGCGCCAGGCCCATGAGGAGGCGCAGGCGCAGGAAGGCTGATAGTTACGGTTGCTCTTCGGACGTGAAGTAATCCACGTGTTCGATGGACTCATCGAAGTTGAGCAGAAAGATTTTCTCCTCGACTCTGAAGCGTTTCCCCGGGAGTACTTTGTATTCAATCAAATCTCCCGTATTTACATGAAGATCGAACTTCGTCGCATTCTTTACCTCTACCGGACTCTTCATGGTTTCGGCGGGAAAGTGAAATCGGTGAACAATGTTCATGGGATGACTCCCTCATTGGTTCAATGGTTTGAATGTCCCGGTTGTGTGCTCCGGCACTGTAAAACATCCCGTTACGACGAACGATTGATGTTCTTCGAGCGCGTGCGAGAAATCATGCGTCTGCTATTGACCTGCAGCCGCGAGCGACTGCGCCAGGCCCATGAGGGGGCGCGGGCGCAGAGGGCGCGATGCTTAGAGTTCGAGTTTCAGTGTCAGCGGTGGAGAAGTCTCGGGAGCGGCGCTCATTCTGATGACTGTGTAGCGCAATTCAGCGGTGGCCCCCGGAACGATTCTTATCTCAAAAACATCTCTGGGGATGTCCAAGATAACTGGCTTTTCCACTTCGGCTTCGGTCAGTGCATGTCTCGCTTCCCATTCGTTACCGGTCGAGGTCTTTACTTGCATGATAATCATGTCGCCCTGACTGGCCCGGGGGTAAGGCGGCACGACACCATGAGCGACTTCTTTCAGTTCGCTAACCTTAAGTACACCATTCTTGGCTTCCTTTAGATCCGGTGCCACCAAGGCTTTGACTTCTGCAGTCATGATCAACTCCTTTTCACATCCATTTGAACCGTTGTAGAACGCAAGCCATGTTGTTGCGCTGACGGAGTCGGTTCGTTAACTCCTCAGCGATTGAAGCCGGGAATTGATGTGGACGGCACCTGTTAGAAATAACAGTTTCGACGAACGGTCGATGCCTTAGGAAAGACCTGCCTGGTCCACAGGCAAATGGCTGGCTCAGGCCTCTATATGCAGCGTCAATGGTTCGGAGGAAGGCTCCAGACTGGACTCGTCGGCGAATTTGTAGCGCAGTTCAACGGTGCTGTTCAGGTACTTTTCCAGCTCGAATCTGGGGATGCTCAGCTCGATCCCGGTCAGGCCGACCATGTCATCGAGTGCGTCATCCCAGACGCCGGTCGGTTCCGACAAACCCTGCCATTCAGGCTCTTGCGGATCATCACCGAGGATCGGGTACACATCCCAGTTCGGCGGTGTGTCCTGTCCATCGGGGACGCGGATGATCAGGTCGTCATCCAGGGCAGACAGTCGCAGGATGATCGAGTCGCTGGCGTGGTCGGGGAATTGCGGGAGGTGTGCAGCGGCAAACGTCATGTATCGCTCTCCTTGAAAGATCTGCCGCGATCCTTCGCGGCAGTCGTCGCACTTTACCCGGCGAATTCGTGATACGCGCCGGGGCAATCTTGTCCGGGCATTTCAGCTCTGGGGCAGAATCGAACGATCCACCCTGACCGCGAGGTTGCCCGGGCCGGGCCTGACGTCGAACGTCGCCTGGCCCTGAGCGTCCACCGACGCCCGGGCTATGGCCACGCCGTCGCGCAGCAATTGCAGCGGCGCACCTTTCAACGATTGGCCCGAGGCCAGTTCCAGTTTCAATTTGATGCTCATCGAATCGCTCCTTAATTCGTGTTGCCGGTCGGGTGATAGTCCTTGAGCAGCAGGTAAGTGCTCCAGCCCCACCAGTCGTTGACGGTGGCGGTGTCGTTGAGGTTGTTCACGTCCTTGCGCCGCAGGACCTTGTTGCCCTGGACGCGGAATAGCGGTGAAAAGTTGTTCGTCAGACTCATCACCAAAGTCAGGTCCGGCAACCGTTGCAGGGCGTTGAAGGTGGTCGGCACGTTGCCACTGGAATAGGCGGCATACACCTCGTCCGCCGAATCCTGCACCGCCTGATTCACCTGATTGCGATTGTCGGTGTCGGCGGCTTCGAAGAAGCGTTTGTCGCCGAATGCACGCCATTGCTCGCCGCGGGCATTGCGCACCTTGAGGCCGAATTTGCTGTCTTCGTCGTGCATGAAGCGGGTAATCAGCGAGCCCAGATCGCTCGGCGTCACTGCGGCAGCCATGGCTTTGCGTGGCACTCGTAAATGCCCGGAAGAGAACAGATCGGTGAGGTAGTGATCGGCAAAGGCGTTCATCGCGTAGGCCCGTCCCAGTTGCAGTTCGTCCTGACTGGCGTGGGCAGCAGCGGCGGTTTGCAGGGCGGCGGTGTGCCCGGCGATGTAGGCCTGCCGTGCCCATTCGCCGAAATGGTCGGCATTGTTTGCCGCCAGTTTCAGGTAGCGACCGAGGGGGAACAGCGCCGAGACGAAACTGCCGCCGCCGGTGATCTTGTTCCACTCTTCCGACAACGTATCTCCCAGTGCGTCGTAGGCTTCGTGGGGTGGTTTGCCGTCCTTGATCGCCTGTTTAACGGCGTCGATCTCTTTTTGCATGATCGCGAGAATCTGTGGCGCTTCGGCCCGGGAGGCGGGCAGCGTTGCGAGGGTGTCAAACGCCGCTGAAAAGCGTTGCAGGCGATCCGCCGGGGTGGCGCCTTCGTTGATCGGTCGATCAACAACTCCGTAGAAATCACCGCCCAGCGCCAGCACCTGGCCATAGGTCAGCGCCAACCCGTTCGGCAGATGCAGCGGCACATTTTGCGCAAGCACCGGTTCGGCGTTTTCAACGAAGCGCAGCCGGGTGTTATCGCCAATAGCCGTGTGTTCCGCACCTTCGAAGCGCAGCGAAGGTTTGCCTTTCATGGCTTTGCCGGGCAGGGCGGGGGCGGGTTCGACATCGCTGTGCGAGTCGGCAATGTGCAGCAACAGATGCGGATTTTCAGCACTGAAGGCGATGCCGCCGGGGGTAAAAAGATCATCGAAACGGGCGATGACCGTTGTGGGTTTTTCAAGGCATTTGGGTTGTAGACCGGACATTTCTTTCTCCTTGATATGTCGTCGGCAGATTTTTATTTAACTGTATGTATATACAGTTAAATCGAGCCTAGTCGAGAAATCTCCTACGTCAAAAAGAAATCTTGTCCGACAAAAAATACCCCCCGGCGATGAAATGCAGTTGACGGTTATCTTTTAAGTTGTACGATGACCTACAACTTCGGCGAAGGCTGAACGGTCCACTCACAAAAAAACGTTGCTACCAGGGTGTTCGAATAATGAATCCACAAGAACTGAAGTCCATCCTCTCCGCCGGCCTGCTGTCGTTCCCGGTCACCGATTTCAATGCCCAGGGCGATTTCAACCGCGCTGGCTACATCAAACGCCTGGAATGGCTGGCCCCGTACGGTGCTTCGGCCCTGTTCGCCGCCGGTGGCACCGGTGAGTTCTTCTCCCTGGCTGCCAGCGAATACTCGGAAATCATCAAGACCGCCGTCGACACCTGCGCCAGCAGCGTGCCGATCCTTGCCGGTGTCGGTGGTTCGACCCGCCAGGCCATCGAATACGCTCAAGAAGCCGAACGTCTGGGCGCCAAAGGCCTGTTGCTGCTGCCGCACTACCTGACCGAAGCCAGCCAGGACGGCGTAGCCGCCCACGTTGAAGCGGTGTGCAAATCGGTCAACATCGGCGTGGTGGTGTACAACCGCAACGTCTGCCGCCTGACCGCGCCGCTGCTGGAACGTCTGGCCGAGCGCTGCCCGAACCTGATCGGCTACAAGGACGGTCTGGGTGATATCGAGTTGATGGTGTCGATCCGTCGTCGTCTCGGCGATCGCTTCAGCTACCTCGGCGGTCTGCCGACCGCAGAAGTCTACGCCGCTGCCTACAAGGCGCTGGGCGTGCCGGTCTACTCCTCGGCGGTGTTCAACTTCATCCCGAAAACCGCGATGGACTTCTACCACGCCATTGCTCGCGAAGATCACGCCACCGTGGGCAAGATCATCGACGACTTCTTCCTGCCGTACCTGGACATCCGCAACCGCAAGGCCGGTTACGCCGTGAGCATCGTCAAGGCAGGCGCCAAGATCGCCGGCTATGACGCAGGCCCGGTGCGGGCGCCGCTGACCGACCTGACCCGCGAAGAGTACGAAATGCTCGCCGCGCTGATCGACAAGCAAGGTGCGCAGTAACCCAACTCTATAAACAAGGCCGCTGAGCATTCAGCGGCCTTTTGCGTCAGGAGAATGATTCGTGACCAAGCGCTATGACAACTACATCAACGGTGAATGGGTCGCCGGCAACGATTACTCGGTCAACATCAACCCGTCCGAACTGAGCGACACCATCGGCGACTACGCCAAGGCTGACCTGGCTCAGGTCAACGCCGCCATCGACGCTGCTCGCGCCGCGTTCCCGGCTTGGTCGACTTCGGGCATTCAGGCTCGCCACGACTCGCTGGACAAAGTCGGCACTGAAATCCTCGCCCGCCGCGAAGAGCTCGGCACCCTGCTGGCCCGGGAAGAGGGCAAGACCCTGCCGGAAGCCATCGGCGAAGTGACCCGCGCCGGCAACATCTTCAAGTTCTTCGCCGGTGAATGCCTGCGTCTGTCGGGCGATTACGTGCCGTCGGTGCGTCCGGGCGTCAACGTCGAAGTCACCCGCGAAGCCCTCGGTGTGGTCGGCCTGATCACCCCATGGAACTTCCCGATTGCCATCCCGTCGTGGAAAATCGCCCCGGCCCTGGCCTACGGCAACTGCGTGGTGTTGAAGCCGGCGGATCTGGTGCCGGGTTGCGCCTGGGCGCTGGCCGAAATCATCTCCCGCGCAGGCTTCCCGGCCGGCGTGTTCAACCTGGTGATGGGCAGTGGCCGCGTGGTCGGTGAAGCGCTGGTCAACAGCCCGAAAGTCGACGGCATCAGCTTCACCGGCTCCGTCGGTGTGGGGCGGCAGATCGCGGTCAACTGCGTGTCGCGCCAGGCCAAGGTGCAACTGGAAATGGGCGGCAAGAACCCGCAGATCATTCTCGACGACGCCGACCTCAAGCAAGCGGTCGAGCTGTCGGTGCAGAGCGCGTTCTACTCCACCGGCCAGCGTTGCACCGCGTCGAGCCGCTTGATCGTCACCGCCGGGATTCACGACAAGTTCGTCGAAGCCATGGCCGAGCGCATGAAGTCGATCAAGGTCGGTCACGCGCTGAAGGCCGGCACCGATATCGGCCCGGTGGTCTCGCAAGCACAGCTTGAGCAGGACCTGAAATACATCGACATCGGCCAGTCCGAAGGTGCGCGCGTGGTCAGCGGCGGTGGTCTGGTGACCTGCGATACCGAGGGTTACTTCCTCGCACCGACGCTGTTTGCCGACAGCGAAGCGTCGATGCGCATCAGCCGCGAAGAGATCTTCGGCCCGGTGGCCAACATCGTTCGCGTCGCCGATTACGACGCCGCGCTGGCCATGGCCAACGACACCGAATTCGGTCTGTCGGCGGGCATCGCCACCACGTCGCTGAAGTACGCCAACCACTTCAAGCGTCATTCCCAGGCCGGGATGGTGATGGTCAACCTGCCGACCGCCGGTGTCGACTACCACGTTCCGTTCGGGGGCCGTAAGGGTTCATCCTATGGCTCACGTGAGCAAGGCCGCTATGCGCAAGAGTTCTACACGGTCGTGAAGACCAGCTACATCGGTTCGTAACTCGCTGCACCCGCGCAGGGTTATTGCCAAGGCCCTGCGCGGCACAAGACCAAAGAATGTTTTACCCGCATAAAAATAATCAGTGGGAGTACATCTACATGCAATCGTCCAAGCCGACTCACGTCCGCTATTTGATCCTGCTCATGCTGTTCCTGGTGACCACGATCAACTACGCCGACCGCGCCACCATCGCGATCGCCGGTTCCAGTTTGCAAAAAGACCTCGGCATCGACGCGGTCACCCTCGGCTACATCTTCTCTGCATTCGGTTGGGCCTACGTGGCCGGGCAAATCCCCGGCGGTTGGCTGCTCGATCGTTTCGGCTCGAAAAAAGTCTATGCCCTGAGCATCTTCACCTGGTCGCTGTTCACCGTTCTGCAAGGCTTTGTCGGTGAGTTCGGCATGTCCACGGCTATCGTCGCGCTGTTCATGTTGCGCTTCCTGGTGGGGCTGGCCGAAGCGCCGTCGTTCCCCGGCAACGCACGCATCGTGGCGGCCTGGTTCCCGACGGCTGAGCGCGGTACGGCCTCGGCGATTTTCAACTCGGCGCAATACTTCGCCACCGTGCTGTTCGCTCCGCTGATGGGATGGATCGTGTTCACCTTTGGTTGGGAACATGTGTTCATCGTCATGGGGATTCTGGGCATCGTGTTCTCGTTGGTCTGGCTGAAGGTTATCCACAGCCCGCGCCAGCACCCGATGGCCAACGAAGCGGAAGTGAAGTTCATCGCCGACAACGGCGGCATGGTCGACATGGACCAGAAACAAGGCAAAAAGGCTGACGGCCCGAAGTGGGATTACATCCGTCAGTTGCTGACCAATCGCATGATGCTCGGCGTATACCTGGGCCAGTACTGCATCAACGGCATCACCTATTTCTTCCTGACCTGGTTCCCGGTGTACCTGGTGCAGGAGCGCGGCATGACCATTCTCAAGGCCGGATTCATTGCCTCGTTGCCGGCGATCTGCGGTTTTATCGGCGGTGTCCTCGGCGGGGTGATTTCCGATTACCTGCTGCGCAAGGGCCACTCGCTGACCTTCGCTCGCAAGGCGCCGATCATTGCCGGTCTGTTGGTTTCGAGCAGCATCGTCGCATGCAACTATGTCGACGTTGAATGGATGGTGGTCGGCTTCATGGCCCTGGCCTTCTTCGGCAAAGGCGTGGGCGCGCTGGGCTGGGCGGTGGTCTCCGACACCTCGCCGAAACAGATCGCCGGTCTGAGCGGTGGCCTGTTCAACACCTTCGGCAACATTGCCTCGATCACTACACCGATCGTCATCGGCTACATCATCAGCTCCACCGGTTCGTTCAAGTGGGCGCTGGTGTTCGTCGGTGCCAACGCGCTGGTGGCGGTGTTCAGCTACCTGGTGATCGTCGGCCCGATCAAACGTGTGGTCCTCAAAGAGCCGCCAACCAATGGCGGTTCCGAAGCCACCGGTAAATTGTCTCAAGCGCATTCCTGAGGAGCGGCGCCATGCAGTTGATTGAACATTCCGACTCGCCGCGCTACATCCGCCTGCACGAGCGGGACAACGTAGTGGTAGTGGTGAACGACCAGGGCGTTCCGGCCGGAACTGAATTCGCCGATGGCCTGGTGACGGTGGATTTTGTGCCGCAGAGTCACAAGGTCACTCTCGTGGACATTCCCGAGGGCGGCACGGTGATTCGTTACGGCCAGATCATTGGCTATGCATTGCAGCCGATTCCCCGTGGCAGTTGGGTCAAGGAGGATCAACTGCGCATGCCGACCGCGCCACCGCTGGACAGCCTGCCGCTGTCCACCGAAGTGCCGGCCGCGCAGGCACCGCTGGAGGGATACACCTTCGAGGGGTATCGCAACGCCGACGGCACCGTCGGCACGCGCAACATCCTTGGGATCACCACCACTGTGCAATGCGTCACCGGGGTGCTGGATCACGCGGTGAAGCGGATCAAGGACGAACTGTTGCCGAAGTATCCACACGTCGATGACGTGGTGGCGCTGACCCACAGTTACGGTTGCGGCGTGGCCATCACAGCCACCGACGCCTACATCCCGATCCGTACCGTGCGCAATCTGGCGCGCAACCCGAACCTCGGTGGCGAGGCGCTGGTGATCAGCCTGGGCTGCGAGAAATTGCAGGCCGGGCAGGTGATGCACGAGGACGATGCGTCGGTAGACCTGAGCGAGCCTTGGCTGTATCGCTTGCAGGATTCCAGTCACGGTTTTACCGAGATGATCGAGCAGATCATGGAACTGGCCGAAGTCCGCCTGAAGAAGCTCGACCAGCGCCGCCGGGAAACCGTACCGGCGTCCGAGCTGATCCTCGGCATGCAGTGCGGCGGCAGCGATGCGTTTTCCGGCATTACTGCCAATCCGGCGCTGGGTTATGCCTCGGACTTATTGTTGCGGGCGGGGGCGACGGTGATGTTTTCCGAAGTCACCGAAGTGCGCGACGCGATTTACCTGCTGACCTCGCGGGCCCAGAGCAAAACCGTTGCCGAGGAGCTGGTGCGCGAGATGGACTGGTACGACCGTTACCTGGCCAAGGGCGAGGCGGATCGCAGCGCCAACACCACGCCGGGCAACAAGAAGGGCGGGTTGTCGAACATTGTCGAGAAGTCGTTGGGCTCGATCGTCAAATCCGGCAGCAGCGCGATCAACGGCGTGCTCGGTCCTGGGGAGCGCTTCAAGCAGAAGGGTTTGATTTTCTGTGCGACGCCGGCGAGTGATTTTGTTTGCGGCACCTTGCAACTGGCGGCGGGGATGAATCTGCACGTGTTCACTACTGGACGGGGCACGCCTTATGGGTTGGCCATGGCGCCGGTTGTGAAAGTGTCGACCCGTACCGAACTGGCGCAGCGCTGGCCGGATCTGATCGACATCGATGCCGGGCGGATTGCTACCGGGCGCGCGTCCATCGAGGAGTTGGGCTGGGAGTTGTTCCACTACTACCTGGATGTGGCGAGCGGCAAGCAGCAGACGTGGGCGGAGAAGCACAAACTGTATAACGACATTACGTTGTTCAACCCGGCGCCGATTACTTGATCTGCTTGAGGGGTGTGGTGCCTGCACCGGCCATGCCCTCACCCCAGCCCTCTCCCGGTGGGAGAGGGGGCCGATCCGGGAATATTTCAGAAATACACCGACCTGAAAGGGATTTACCGAATCCATAATCGACTCGGTCTTGCAGGTCGATGGAGGACGCAAGACAGCTCGGTCAGTTCCCTCTCCCTCCGGGCGGTCCGACGTTTCGGGAGGGTTAGGGTGAGGGGCTTTTGAAGCTTTTGGCTTATCATTAGCCCCCTAACGACGCTCACCTCCAAGGCTCCCCGGCATGCTGGCAATCTTCCTCGAAACCCTGAACATCACCGCGCCGGTGTTTGCCATGCTGTTTCTGGGTGTGCTGCTCAAGCGCATCGACTGGATCAACGACAACTTCATCCACACGGCTTCGTCGCTGGTGTTCAACGTCACCATGCCGGCGCTGCTGTTTCTCGGCATCCTGCACGCCGACCTGCACGCCGCGTTGCAACCGGCGCTCCTGATCTACTTCGCCCTCGCCACCCTGGCCAGTTTTGCCCTGGCCTGGGGCTGGGCGATTTTCCGTTGTCCGCGTGAAGATCGCGGGATCTACACCCAGGGCGCGTTTCGTGGCAACAACGGGGTGATCGGCCTGGCGTTGGCGGCGAGCATGTATGGCGACTACGGGATTTCCCTCGGGGCGATCCTCGCGGCACTGGTGATCCTCTTCTACAACACCCTGTCGACCATCGTGCTGGCGGTCTACAGCCCGGTGATCAAGTCCGATCCGTGGAGCATCTGCAAAAGCGTCATCAGCAATCCGCTGATCATCAGCGTGATCGCGGCGGCGCCGTTTGCCTGGTTCAAGATCGGTCTGCCGGGGTGGCTGGAAACGTCCGGCCAGTACCTGGCGCAGACCACGTTGCCACTGGCGTTGATCTGCATTGGCGGCACGCTGTCGCTGGCGGCTCTACGCAAGAGCGGCAGCCTGGCACTCAGCTCGAGTCTGGTGAAGATGATCGGTCTGCCGGTGTTCGCCACGCTGGGTGCGTGGCTGTGGGGCTTTCGCGGGGCGGAACTGGGGATTCTGTTTCTGTACTTCGGCAGCCCGACGGCGGCCGCGAGTTTTGTCATGGCCCGCGCAGCGCAGGGCAACCATGAACTGGCGGCGGCGATCATTGTGTTGACCACGTTGATGGCAGCGATCACCACCAACGTCGGGATCTTCTTTTTGCAGTGGGGCGGGTGGATCTGAGGGGCGGCTGTTACTCGGGCTTCTGGTAACTGTCGATCACTTCCTGCGCCGCGCGAAACGCATCGATCGCCGCCGGCACGCCGGCATACACCGCGCAATGCAGCAGCGCCTCGCGGATCTCTTCCACTGTGCAGCCATTGTTCAGCGCACCGCGCACGTGCCCCTTCAACTCCTGCGGGCATTTCAGTGCGGTGAGTGCCGCGAGGGTGATCAGGCTGCGGGTTTTCAGCGGCAGACCTTCGCGATTCCATACGCCGCCCCAGGCGTGTTCGTTGACGAAGTCCTGCAACGGTTGCGTGAATTCGGTGGCATTGCCCAAGGCGCGATCAACGAATGCATCGCCCATTACCTGGCGGCGGATTTCGACCCCGGATTTCTTCGATTCGGTCATGGCACATCCCTCTTGTGGTGTTGGCGGCGCCAGGCGCGCACGGACGTGAAAAACAGAAACGTCAGCAGCGTCGGCAGGACATAAAACAGCATCAGTCGTTCGAGCTTGCCGGCCAGCGGCATGCCGGTGGTGAACGACACCACGTGCAGCCCGTACGCCAGGTACAAGCCGAGCAGCAACAAGCCTTCGGCCCGGGTCACGCGGTAACCGGAATAGAAAACCGGCAGACACAGCGTGGCGACGCCGAGCATCACCGGCAGGTCGAAGTCCAGCGCGTTCGGCGACACCGACAGTGGCGTCGGTGCAATCAGCGCCGTGATGCCGAGGACCCCGAGCAGGTTGAACAGGTTGGCGCCGATCACGTTGCCCACGGCAATGTCCCGCTGGCCGCGCAATGCGGCGATCAACGAGGTGGCGAGTTCCGGCAGGGAGGTGCCGACCGCGACCACGGTCAGGCCGATGACTCGCTCGGAGAATCCGAGATCGGTGGCCACCGCCACGGCGGCTCCGAGCAGCAGATGCCCGGCGAACACCAGCATGGCCAGCCCGCCGACGATCATCAACAGGCTGGTGAACCATGGAGCCGGCTGAGTCAGAGGATGATCGGAATGCGGCCGGGCCGAGTGCCGCGACTGACGCAGCAGCAAACCGAGATAAAGCCCCAGAGCCGCCAGCAGCAGGACGCCGTCAAAGCGGCCGATTTCTTCGTTCCAGGCCAGCACGAACACCAGCAGGCTGGCGCCGATCATCAGCGGGATATCCAGACGCACCAATTGCCGCGAGACCCGCAGCGGAATGATCAGCGCCGACAGGCCTAGGGTCACGAGGATGTTGAAAATGCTGCTGCCGATTACGCTGCCGACCGCGATGTCGGGGTTGTGCGTCAGGGTCGCTTGCAGGCTGACCGCCATCTGCGGGGCGCTGCTGCCGAGCGCGACGATGGTCAGGCCGATGATCAGCGGCCGCACATGCAGGCGCGCGGCCAGGCGCACGGCGGCGCGGACCATCAGTTCGGCACCGGCGATCAGCAGGAACAATCCGCAGAGCAGTTCGATCACGTTGATCAGCGGTAAATCGGTCAGTCCGAAAATGGTGGACGCTCCATCAGTCGTCGAGGGCCTGCACGCGAACCCGGGCCGTGCCGCTGCCCAGCATACCTAGGCGCTCGGCGGCTTCGCGGGAAACATCGATGATGCGCCCACGGGTGTGCGGCCCGCGGTCATTGATACGCACCACGCAGGACTTGTCGTTTTTCAAGTTGGTGACCTTCACCCGCGTGCCGAATGGCAACTGGCGGTGGGCGGCGGTCAGGGAATTCTGGTTGAACGCTTCGCCGCTGGCGGTGCGTTTACCGTGGTGTTTGGCTCCGTAATAGGAGGCGACACCGGTCTGGTCGTAACCGTGCGGGTCGATGATGTCTGTGCTGGCGCAACCGGCCAGCAAAGAGAGCAGGGCGCAGGCGCCGAGCAGACGTTTCATTCGAAAGCTCCCAAATAACAATGTGGGAGCGGGCTTGCTCGCGAAGGGGGACTCACATTCAACATATCTGCTGACTGTTACGCCGCTTTCACGAGCCAGCCCGCTCCCCCAGGGATCGGAGCCAGGCTTTGGATCTGGCTCCATTGTGGTCAGCCTTCGAGCTTGCTTTTCAGCAGTTCGTTCACTTGCTGCGGGTTGGCCTTGCCCTTGGAGGCTTTCATGGCCTGACCGACGAAGAAGCCGAACATCTTGCCGCGCTTGGCTTCGTCTGCCGCACGGTATTGCTCGACCTGCTCGGCGTTTGCCGCGAGCATTTCGTCCAGCACCGCCGAGATCGCGCCGGTGTCGGTAACCTGCTTCAGGCCGCGCTTTTCGATGATCTCGTCTGCGCTGCCTTCGCCGTTGGCCATCGCTTCGAACACCACCTTGGCGATCTTGCCGGAGATGGTGTTGTCCTTGATGCGCTGCAGCATGCCGCCCAGTTGCTCGGCCGAAACCGGCGAATCCTCGATGTCCAGGTTCTGCTTGTTGAGCAGGCTGCCCAACTCGACCATCACCCAGTTCGCCGCCAGTTTGGCGTCGCCGCCGATGCTCGCGACTTTCTCGAAGTAGTCCGCTTGTTCACGGCTGGTGGCCAGCACGTTGGCGTCATAGGCCGACAGACCGAACGCACTCTGGAAGCGCTCGCGCTTCTGCGGTGGCAGTTCTGGCAGGGTGGCGCGCACGTCATTGAGGAACGAATCCTCGATGACCACCGGCAGCAAGTCCGGATCGGGGAAGTAACGGTAGTCGTTGGCTTCCTCTTTGCTGCGCATCGGACGGGTCTCGTCCTTGTTCGGATCGTACAGACGGGTCTGCTGGATCACTTTGCCGCCGTCTTCGATCAGGTCGATCTGACGCTGGATCTCGGAGTTGATCGCCTTCTCGATGAAGCGGAACGAGTTGACGTTCTTGATCTCGCAGCGGGTGCCGAATTCAGCCTGGCCTTTCGGACGGATCGACACGTTGCAGTCGCAACGCAGCGAGCCTTCGGCCATGTTGCCGTCGCAGATGCCCAGGTAACGCACCAGCGCGTGAATCGCCTTGACGTAAGCCACGGCTTCCTTGGCGCTGCGCATGTCAGGTTCGGACACGATTTCCAGCAGCGGTGTGCCGGCACGGTTCAGGTCGATGCCGGTGGCGCCGCTGAATTCTTCGTGCAGGCTCTTGCCGGCGTCTTCTTCCAGGTGCGCGCGGGTGATGCCGACACGTTTGACCGTGCCGTCTTCCAGAGCGATGTCCAGGTGGCCCTTGCCGACGATCGGCAATTCCATCTGGCTGATCTGGTAGCCCTTCGGCAGGTCAGGGTAGAAATAGTTTTTACGGGCGAACACGTTGTGCTGACCGATCTCGGCGTCAATCGCCAGACCGAACATCACCGCCATGCGCACGGCTTCCTGGTTGAGCACCGGCAGCACGCCGGGCATGCCCAGGTCGATCAGGCTGGCCTGGGTGTTCGGCTCGGAGCCGAAGGTGGTGGAACTACCGGAAAAGATTTTCGACCGGGTGGTGAGCTG
The DNA here is from genome assembly GCF_054071635.1 of Pseudomonas sp. SDO52101_S400. NCBI lineage: Bacteria > Pseudomonadati > Pseudomonadota > Gammaproteobacteria > Pseudomonadales > Pseudomonadaceae > Pseudomonas > Pseudomonas sp. SDO52101_S400. The sequence goes on from NZ_JBSVWF010000005.1 coordinate 135,521, forward strand.
GGTATGAATCTCCAGCCCGATCACGACTTCCCATTGCATGTATGTCTCCTCAGAAGCCGGTTGGGGTGCGGGTGTGCCAGTCAGTGTGTAACTGATACTGGTGGGCAACGTTCAACAGGCGACCTTCCTGGAAATACGGAGCGAGCAGTTGCACGCCGACCGGCAGACCGTCGACGAAACCGGCCGGCATCGACAGGCCTGGCAGGCCCGCGAGGTTGGCGGTGATGGTGTAGACGTCTTCCAGGTAGGCAGCGACCGGGTCGCTGTTCTTGGCGCCGAGTTTCCAGGCCGGGTTTGGCGTGGTCGGGCCGAGGATGATGTCGACTTCATTAAAGGCGGCCATGAAGTCGTTCTTCACCAGGCGACGGATCTTCTGCGCTTTCAGGTAATAGGCGTCGTAGTAACCGGCGGACAGCGCGTAGGCACCGACCATGATCCGGCGCTGTACTTCAGGGCCGAAACCTTCGCCACGGGAGCGCTTGTACAGGTCTTCCAGGTTCTTCGGGTCTTCGCAGCGATGGCCGAAGCGCACGCCGTCGAAACGCGACAGGTTGGAGGAGGCTTCTGCCGGTGCGATCACGTAGTACGCTGGAATGGCGTGCTGCATGTTCGGCAGGCTGATTTCCTTGATCACGGCACCGAGCTTCTGCAGCTCCTTGATGCTGTTCTGGATCAGGTCGGCGATGCGCGGGTCGAGACCGGCGCCGAAGTATTCCTTCGGCACGCCGATGCGCAGGCCTTGCAACGAACCATTCAGACCAGCGGCGTAGTCCGGCACCGGCTCATCGATGCTGGTGGAGTCGTTCGGATCGAAGCCGGCCATACCTTGCAACAGAATTGCGCAGTCTTCGGCCGTGCGAGCCAGCGGGCCGCCCTGATCGAGGCTGGAGGCGTAAGCGATCATGCCCCAGCGCGAAACACGACCGTATGTCGGTTTCAGGCCGGTGAGGTTGGTGAACGCGGCTGGCTGACGGATCGAGCCGCCAGTGTCGGTTGCGGTAGCCGCCGGCAACAGACGAGCGGCAACCGCCGCCGCCGAACCACCGGACGAGCCGCCCGGCACGTGTTCCAGGTTCCACGGGTTTTTCACCGCGCCGTACCAGCTCGACTCGTTGGCCGAGCCCATGGCGAATTCGTCCATGTTGGTCTTGCCCAGGGTCACGGTGCCGGCGGCGGCCAGTTTGGCGACCACGGTGGCGTCGTACGGGGCCTTGAAGTTGTCGAGCATCTTCGAGCCGCAGCTGGTGCGGATGCCCTGGGTGCAGAACAGATCTTTGTGGGCGATCGGCGCGCCAAGCAGCGCACCGCTCTCACCATTGGCCCGGCGCACGTCGGCGGCTTTCGCCTGCTCGAGGGCCAGTTCTTCGGTGAGGCTGATGAAGCTGTTGAGCTGCGGGTCGAGCTGGGTAATGCGCGCCAGCAGGACTTTGGTCAGCTCTTCGGAGGAAAACTTTTTATCGGCGAGACCGCGGGCGATCTCGGCCAGAGTCATTTGATGCATTGCAGGCTCTTTCCCTTTAGTCGATGACTTTCGGAACCAGATACAGGCCGTTTTCGACCGCTGGTGCGATGGACTGATAGGCCTCGCGATTATTCGTCTCGGTCACGACGTCGGCGCGCAGGCGCTGACTGGCTTCCAGCGGGTGGGCCAGCGGCTCGATACCATCGGTATTGACCGCCTGCATTTCGTCGACCAGCCCGAGAATGCTGTTGAGGGCCGAAGTGATATGTGGAAGATCGGCATCATTAAGGCCAAGGCTGGCCAGATGAGCGATTTTTTCCACGTCGGAGCGTTCTAGCGCCATCGGGTTTCTCCAGTGGAAAACAGGACGGACGGCGTCCGTGTGTTAGATTGTCGGAACACTACCGCACTTCTACGGTCATAAGGCCGCGATTGTGGGGCTTGGTGCACAGAAAAGCGGCCAATTTAACATATTGGCGCCTTGCCCAAAATCCCTGTCGTTGTTAGAGTTTGCCGCACTTTTTTACCCACGCGTTGCCTAGGGTCCCTTTCCCATGTTCAAGAAACTGCGTGGCATGTTTTCCAGCGATCTTTCCATTGACCTGGGCACTGCCAACACCCTTATTTACGTGCGCGAGCGCGGTATCGTCCTGAATGAGCCATCGGTTGTGGCCATTCGGACACACGGTAACCAGAAAAGTGTCGTTGCTGTCGGCACCGAAGCGAAGCGCATGCTTGGCCGTACGCCGGGCAACATTGCTGCCATTCGTCCGATGAAGGACGGCGTGATCGCCGACTTCAGCGTCTGCGAAAAGATGCTGCAATACTTTATCAACAAGGTTCACGAAAACAGCTTCCTGCAGCCCAGCCCTCGTGTGCTGATCTGCGTTCCATGCAAGTCCACCCAGGTTGAGCGTCGTGCCATCCGTGAATCGGCCCTTGGTGCCGGTGCCCGTGAAGTGTTCCTGATCGAAGAGCCAATGGCCGCTGCGATCGGCGCCGGCCTGCCGGTTGAAGAAGCACGCGGTTCGATGGTCGTGGATATCGGTGGTGGTACTACCGAAATCGCACTGATCTCCCTGAACGGTGTGGTCTATGCCGAATCCGTACGTGTTGGCGGCGACCGTTTCGACGAAGCGATCATCACCTACGTGCGCCGCAACTACGGCAGCCTGATCGGTGAATCCACCGCCGAGCGCATCAAGCAGGAAATCGGCACAGCCTACCCGGGCGGTGAAGTTCGCGAAGTCGACGTTCGCGGTCGCAACCTGGCCGAAGGCGTTCCACGCGCATTCACCCTGAACTCCAATGAAGTGCTGGAAGCTCTGCAAGAGTCCCTGGCAACCATCGTTCAGGCCGTGAAAAGTGCCCTGGAGCAATCGCCGCCGGAACTGGCTTCCGATATCGCCGAGCGTGGCCTGGTGCTGACCGGTGGTGGTGCGCTGCTGCGTGACCTCGACAAGTTGCTGGCCCAGGAAACCGGTCTGCCGGTGATCGTTGCCGAAGATCCGCTGACCTGCGTTGCTCGCGGCGGTGGCCGTGCACTGGAAATGATGGACAAGCACACCATGGACCTGCTCTCCAGCGAATAAGTCGCCGGGTGCAATACGTGGGTGAGCGCGCAGGCAGCACTTTGCAGTGCTGCCTGTTGGCGTTTATCTTCTGTCAGTCTTCATCCAGGCCGGTTTGATGCCGTATGAATAAACAGAACATTTGCCTGGGAGGAGCGGCCTATTAAACCGCTTTTCGCCAAGGGCCCCTCACTGGGCGTGCGCTTGTTGGTGCTGGCCGTGCTGTCGGTCGCGCTGATGGTGGTCGATGCCCGTTTCAGCCTGCTCAAGCCTGCCCGCAGCCAGATGTCGCTGGTGCTGATGGACGCTTACTGGATCACCGACCTGCCTGGCAGGCTGTGGGAAGGTGTCGCCAGTCAGTTCGGCAGCCGCACTGAGCTGGTCGCCGAAAACGAAAAACTCAAGACCGAGAACCTGCTGCTGCAGGGCCGCATGCAGAAGCTTGCCGCCCTCACCGAGCAGAACGTCCGTCTGCGCGAGTTGCTCAATTCCTCCGCGCTGGTCAACGAGAAGGTCGAAGTGGCCGAGCTGATCGGCATGGACCCGAATCCTTTCACCCATCGCATCATCATCAATAAAGGTGAGCGCGACGGCGTGGTGCTCGGTCAGCCGGTGCTCGATGCGCGCGGTCTGATGGGGCAGGTGGTCGAACTGATGCCGTACACCTCCCGTGTATTGCTGCTGACCGACTCGACCCACAGCATTCCAGTGCAGGTGAACCGTAACGGCCTGCGGGCGATTGCCAGCGGCACCGGCAACCCTGAACGCCTGGAACTGCGCCACGTGGCGGACACCGCCGATGTCAAGGAAGGTGATCTGCTGGTCAGCTCCGGTCTCGGCCAGCGCTTCCCGGCCGGCTATCCGGTGGCGACGGTCAAGGAAGTGATTCACGATTCCGGCCAGCCATTCGCCATTGTCCGCGCCGTACCGACTGCCGCGCTGAATCGCAGCCGCTACCTGTTGCTGGTGTTCAGCGACAATCGCACCGCCGAGGAGCGTGCCAACGATGCGGCACAGGCTCAGGAAAATCTTGATGCGTTTGGTGGTGGCCCGATCATTCCAGCCACGGTGCCGAAAACGGTGAATACACCGGCTCAGGCTCAGGCCCCTGCTGCGGCAAGCACACCTGCCGCTGCTCCCGCTGCTGCTACGCCGGCCAAACCCGCCGCGAGCAAACCGCCAGCGAAACCACCCGCAGCGACGCCGGCAGCCAGCAAGCCGCCAGCCGCTCAGCCTGCCAACGCACGGCCGGCCGCCAAACCGCCTGTCACTGCGCCGGCCAACACTGGGGGACGAGAATAATGGTCGGTGTCAAAGCCTCCCGAAACGGCTGGATCGTCTGGCTGACGTTTCTGATCGGCATGCTGCTCAGCGTGTCGCCACTGCCGCAATTCATGGAAATCCTGCGCCCGCTGTGGCTGGCCTTGTTCCTGGCATTCTGGGCCTTGGCCCTGCCGCAGAAGGTCGGCATGGTCACCGCATTTTGCCTCGGGCTTGCTGAAGACGTGCTGTACGGCACGTTGCTTGGACAGAACGCGTTGATCCTGACGCTGATCACGTTCCTGGTGCTGTCGTTGCAGCAACGCCTGCGGATGTTCCCGATGTGGCAGCAGTGCCTGGTGATCCTGGTGATCTTCGGTCTCGCGCAGCTTGTGCAATTGTGGCTCAGCGCCCTGACCGGCAACCGCCAGCCGACCTTGGCGCTGGTCTTGCCGGCTCTGGTCAGCGCCTTGCTCTGGCCGTGGGTCAGCTTCGCTTTGCGTGGATTGCGCCGGCGCTACAAAATCAACTGATTCGGTCAGGCATGGGCCCCCACCGGTGCCATGAGGCAGGGCACTCAACAGGGAGATGTTTGGATGAAGCCGCTTTACCTCGCCTCCGGATCGCCGCGTCGGCGTGAATTGCTCACGCAGATCGGCGTTCCGTTCACCGCCATCAGTGCGGAAATCGATGAAACCCCTTTCACCAATGAATCCCCATCGGCCTATGTCGAGCGCCTGGCGCGTGGCAAGGCCGAGGCCGGGCGGCGCTCTATCGTCACCGACAAACCGTTTTGCGTGTTGGGCGCCGATACCGCTGTGGTGCTGGACGGCAAAATTCTCGGTAAACCGGTGGACGAAGCCGATGCATGCGCCATGCTGATGATGTTGTCCGGCAAGGAGCACGAAGTGCTGACTGCCATCGCCGTGCTTGACGGTGAACGCTGCGAGTCGCAAGTAGTACGCAGTCTGGTACGGTTCCGCGCGATCAGTCGCGAAGAAGCTGCCGCCTACTGGGCCAGTGGCGAACCTCGGGACAAGGCCGGCGGTTACGGCATTCAGGGACTTGGCGCGGTGTTTGTCGCCGGTCTCAACGGCAGCTATTCGGCCGTGGTCGGTTTGCCGGTGTGCGAAAGCGCAGAACTGCTCGGCCATTTCGGCATACCCTGTTGGCAAAACCTGAGTGCGCAGTAAGCGTCGAACGGAACAAGATGCGGCCATTATCGTGAACATGCCTGAACGAGACCCTGCCATGAGTGAAGAGATTCTGATCAACATCACGCCGATGGAATCGCGCGTGGCGGTGGTCGAAAACGGTGTGCTGCAAGAAGTGCACGTCGAGCGCACGCAAAAACGCGGGATCGTCGGCAACATCTATAAAGGCAAGGTCGTGCGGGTACTGCCGGGCATGCAGGCGGCATTCGTCGACATCGGCCTGGACCGTGCGGCGTTCATTCACGCCTCGGAAATCTCCCTGCGCGAAGGCCCGGCGGTGGAAAGCATCAGCGCACTTGTCCATGAGGGCCAGAGCCTGGTGGTGCAAGTGACCAAGGACCCGATCGGCTCCAAGGGCGCGCGGTTGACCACGCAATTGTCGATCCCGTCGCGCTATCTGGTGTACATGCCACGCACCGCCCACGTCGGCATTTCCCTGAAGATCGAAGACGAAGCCGAGCGTGAACGCCTGAAACAGGTGGTCAGCGATTGTGTGGCCAAAGAAGGCATCAAGGAGGCCGGCGGCTTCATCCTGCGTACCGCCGCCGAAGGTGCCGGAGCCGATGAAATCCTGATGGACATCCGCTATCTGCGACGCCTGTGGGATCAGATCAACGAGCAGATCAAGACTATCGGCGCACCGAGTGTGATCTACGAAGACCTCGGCCTGGCCTTGCGTACCCTGCGCGACCTGGTCAGCCCGAAGATCGAGAAGATTCGCATCGATTCCCGGGAAACCTTCCAGAAAACCACACAGTTCGTCGCCGAACTCATGCCGGAAATCGCTGATCGTCTGGAACACTATCCGGGCGAACGGCCGATCTTCGACCTGTACGGCGTCGAAGACGAAATCCAGAAAGCCCTCGAGCGCAAGGTGCCGTTGAAGTCCGGCGGTTACCTGGTGGTGGACCCGGCGGAAGCCATGACCACCATCGACGTCAACACCGGCGCGTTCGTCGGGCATCGCAATCTCGAAGAAACCATCTTCAAGACCAACCTCGAAGCCGCCACCGCGATTGCGCGGCAGATGCGTCTGCGCAATCTGGGCGGGATCATCATCATCGACTTCATCGACATGGAAGATGAAGAGCACCAGCGCCAGGTCTTGCGGACCCTGGAAAAACAGCTGGAGCGCGATCATGCCAAGACCAACATCATCGGCATCACCGAGCTGGGTCTGGTGCAGATGACCCGCAAGCGAACCCGCGAAAGTCTGGAGCAGGTGCTGTGCGAGCCATGCAGCAGTTGTCAGGGCCGGGGCAAGCTGAAGACGCCGGAAACCATTTGCTACGAGATTTTCCGCGAGATCCTGCGTGAGGCCCGGGCCTACCAGGCTGAGGGTTATCGTGTGCTGGCGAACCAGAAAGTCGTCGATCGTCTGCTCGATGAAGAGTCCGGTAACGTCGCCGAGCTTGAAGGGTTTATCGGGCGCACCATACGCTTCCAGGTGGAAACCATGTATTCCCAGGAACAATATGACGTGGTGCTGCTCTGATCCCCTGCATCACCCTTTTCCTGAAACGGCTGGCCTCAGCTTTTTGCAGTATTTTTGCCATGGGAGCCAACTGACATGGAACGTCTGACACGCATTTTGGCCGCACTGACCCGTTGGGGTCTGGGCCTGTGCGCGTTGGTTCTGGTGTTGATGGCGTTGTACGTCAGCCTCGGCCGGGAACTCACGCCACTGGTGGCCGAATATCGCACCGACATCGAAGACAAGGCCAGCGCGGCCTTGGGCATGCCGTTGCAGATCGGTGAACTGGAAGGTAACTGGAGCGGATTTGCGCCGATCCTGCTGGCACACGACGTGATGGTCGGCGATGGTGCCAATGCCTTGCGTCTGGATCGGGTGCGCGCGGTGCCGGATCTGTGGGCCAGCCTGCTGGCACGCGAAGTGCGTATCGCGCATCTTGAACTCAATGGTCTGAAGATCAGCCTCAAAGAGGGTGAAGACGGCCAATGGGCGCTCGAAGGATTGCCGGTGCAGAAGGATCAGCCAATGGATCCCGAGCAACTGTTCAACCGCATGCAAATGGTCCAGCAATTGTCGGTGCTCGACAGCCAGGTGACTTTGCAGCCGCTGGAGCAGGCGCCGCTGACGTTCACTTACGTCGGCCTCAATCTCAAGACCGGTCTCAATCGTCAACGCCTCGACGCGCGGCTGACCTTGCCCGACGGGCAACCCGTCGCACTGAGCCTGCGTACGCGGATTCGTGCCAGCCAGATGCAGGACAGCGCGGTCGAAGGCTACGTCAGCCTGCCGCAAAGCGACTGGGCCAAATGGCTGCCCGAGCGCCTGACCCAGCAGTGGAATTTCTCCGAGATCAAGGCTGGCGGCGAGCTGTGGGTCAACTGGGACGAGGGCGCTCTGCAAAGCGCCGCCATTCGCCTCAATGCTCCGCAATTCACCGGTGCCTACGCTGAGCGCAAGCCGATCCAGATCAACAATCTGGCCCTTAACGGCTACTTCCAGCGCAGCGCCGAGGGGGCTGTCGTCACTCTCGATTCGCTGGCGATGAATATTGGCGAGACCCGTTGGGAGTCCCGTGTCCAGGTCAAGCAGACCGCCGCAACCGACAAGGTCGATGAGCTCTGGCACCTGCAGGCCGATCGCCTCGATCTCACGCCGATCACGCCGTTGCTCAATGCATTGGGCCCGCTGCCACAGGGCTTTGCCACTGTGGTCGAACATTTGAAAGTGACCGGTGGCTTGCGCAATGTGCTGCTGGATTTCCGGCCCAACGCCACTGACGACAGCAAGTTCAGCTTCGCAGCCAACCTCGATCAGATCGGTTTCGACGCCTATCACGGTGCCCCGGCGGCGCGGAATGTCAGCGGCAGTCTGACCGGCAACCTCGGTGGCGGTGAGTTGCGCATGGACAGCAAGGACTTTGTCCTGCACCTCGATCCGATTTTTGCCAAGCCATGGCAATACATCCAGGCCAATGCCCGACTGACCTGGAAGCTCGATAGCGAAGGTTTCACGTTGATCGCACCGTACCTGAAGGTGCTGGGCGAGGAAGGCAAGATCGCAGGCGACTTCCTGATCCGTCTGCATTTCGACCATACCCAGGAAGACTACATGGACCTGCGGGTCGGTCTGGTGGACGGCGACGGTCGCTACACCGCCAAGTACCTGCCGGAAGTCCTGAGCCCGGCTCTCGACGAATGGCTGCGCACGGCGATTCTCAAAGGAGCGGTGGATCAAGGGTTCTTCCAGTATCAGGGTTCCCTGAACAAAGGCGCCGCAGATGCGGATCGCAGCATCAGTCTGTTTTTCAAGGTGCATGACGCCGAACTGGCATTCCAGCCTGGCTGGCCACACGTGAGCAAAGTAAGCGGTGATGTGTTCATCGAGGACAGCGGCGTGCGGATCGTCGCCAGCAAAGGCCAGTTGCTCGACACTCAGGTCAGCGACGTCTTCGTCAATATCCCCCATGTGCCGAGTGGCGAGCACAGCCATATGTACCTCGATGGCGGGTTTGCCGGAGGCCTGGGCGACGGCTTGAAGATTCTCCAGGAGGCGCCGATCGGCACCGCCGACACCTTCGCTGGTTGGGAAGGCGAGGGCGATCTGCAAGGCAAGCTCAAACTCGACGTGCCATTGGCCAAGGGCGATCAGCCGAAGATCCTGGTGGACTTCAAAACCGCCAATGCACGATTGAAGCTGGCAGAGCCGAAGCTGGAGTTGAGCCAGCTCAAGGGCGATTTCCGCTTCGACAGCGCCAAAGGGCTGAGCGGGCAGAACATCAGTGCGCGGGCCTTCGACAAACCGGTCACCGCGCAGATCTTCGCCGATGGCGGCCCCGGCAAGCTCAAGACCCGGGTGGCGGCGTCGGGGCAGGTCGAGGTCAAGAAGCTCACCGACTGGCTTGGCGTGACTCAGCCATTGCCGGTGTCCGGGACGATTCCTTATCAACTGCAAGTGAATCTGGACGGTGCCGATAGCCAATTGATGGTCAGTTCCAGTATGAAGGGCGTTGCGGTGGATCTGCCCGCACCGTTCGGCATGACAGCCGATGTCGGGCGTGACACGGTGTTCCGCATGACCCTGCAAGGGCAGGAGCGGCGTTACTGGGTCAATTACGATCAACTGGCCAACTTCACCTTCGCCGCGCCACCGAACAATTTCGCCGATGGTCGTGGCGAGTTGTTCCTCGGCGCTGGCGAGGCCGTGTTGCCGGGCAACAAAGGCTTGCGGATACGCGGCGTGTTGTCCGAGCTGGACGTCAAACCCTGGCAGGATCTGGTGGACAAGTACGCCGGTCAGGATCCGGGCGGCAGCGCCAAGCAACTGCTCAGCAGCGCGGATTTCAAGATCGGCAAACTCACAGCCTTCGGCACCACGCTGGATCAGGCGGCGGTGCAGGTGGATCGCAAACCCGGCGCTTGGGCCCTGGCACTCGACAGTCAACAGGCCAAAGGTACGGTCGGCATTCCCGACGCGAGGAACGCTCCAATTGCGGTGAACCTGCAATACGTACGCTTGCCGGCACCGGACCCGACGGTGCAGGCCGACGAGAACGCGCCTGATCCGCTGGCCTCGGTCGATCCGACCAAGATCCCGGCGCTGGATATCACCATCAATCAGCTGTTTCAGGGCCAGGATCTGGTCGGTGGCTGGTCGCTGAAAGTCCGGCCGACCGCCAAGGGCATCGCCCTGAACAATCTGGACATGGGCCTCAAGGGCATCCTGTTGCAAGGCAGCGGCGGCTGGGAGGGGACGCCCGGTGCCACCAGCAGCTGGTACAAGGGCCGGATTGGCGGCAAGAATCTCGCCGACGTACTCCAGGGCTGGGGCTTTGCGCCGAGCGTGACCAGCGAAGAATTCCATATGGATGTCGATGGCCGCTGGCCGGGTTCGCCAGCGTGGCTGGCGACCAAACGCTTCTCCGGCACACTCGATGCGTCACTGAACAAGGGCCAGTTCGTCGAGGTCGAGGGCGGTGCCCAGGCGCTGCGGGTGTTCGGTCTGCTCAACTTCAATTCCATCGGCCGGCGCCTGCGCCTCGACTTCTCCGACCTGTTTGGCAAAGGCTTGAGTTATGACCGGGTGAAGGGGGTACTGGCGGCGAACAACGGTGTTTACGTGACGCAGGAGCCGATCAAGCTCACCGGGCCGTCGAGCAACCTTGAACTGAACGGCACACTGGATCTGGTCGGCGATCAGGTCGACGCCCGGTTGCTGGTGACCTTGCCGGTGACCACCAACCTGCCGATTGCCGCGTTGATCGTCGGCGCACCAGCGGTCGGCGGCGCGCTGTTTCTGATCGACAAACTGATCGGTGATCGCGTGGCGCGGTTCGCCAGCGTCAAATACACCGTCAAAGGCCCGTGGAAAGAGCCGAAAATCACCTTCGACAAGCCTTTTTGATCAGCCAGGCCGCAAACCGATGGAGTAGCATGGCTGCCTACCTCTTGCGGAGTTCGCCATGTCTTTAGCGGTGATTCAAATGGTCAGCCAGAGCGACGTGCTGGCCAATCTGCGCGATGCCCGACGTTTGCTCGAACAAGCGGCCAACGCTGGCGCGAAGCTGGCGGTGCTGCCGGAAAACTTCGCCGCGATGGGGCGTCGCGACATCGCCGATATCGGCCGTGCCGAAGCACTTGGCGAAGGCCCGATCCTGCCATGGTTGAAACAGACCGCCCGCGACCTCAGGTTATGGATTGTGGCCGGCACATTGCCGTTGCCGCCTGTGGGGCAGCCTGAGGCGAAGTCCCATGCCTGCTCGTTGTTGGTGGACGATCAGGGCGAAATCGTTGCGCGCTATGACAAGTTGCATCTGTTTGATGTGGATGTTGCGGACAATCGCGGCCGTTACCGCGAATCCGATGACTATGCTTATGGCAGTGGCGTGGTGGTTGCGGACACGCCGGTCGGGCGACTGGGCCTGACGGTGTGTTACGACCTGCGCTTCCCGGAGCTGTACAGCGAATTGCGTGCGGCCGGGGCTGAACTGATTACTGCACCGTCGGCCTTCACCGCGGTGACCGGTGCGGCGCATTGGGACGTGTTGATCCGTGCACGGGCGATTGAAACCCAGTGCTATGTGTTGGCGGCAGCCCAGGGCGGGACGCATCCGGGGCCGCGGGAAACCTTTGGCCACGGGGCGATTGTCGATCCGTGGGGCCGCGTGCTGGCGCAGCAGGAACAAGGCGAAGCCGTGCTGCTGGCCGAGCGCGACAGCAACGAACAGGCGTCCATCCGGGCGCGCATGCCGGTGACGGGTCATCGGCGGTTTTTTTCGCAGGGCGCACAGCGACCTGCTTCAGAACACGAATTTAAGGCGTAAAACCTATGAGCGAGTTGTTGTCCTCAGTCAGTGATCACCTGTTGGCGCCCGGCGGCGTGACGATCGAGAGCCTGCAAGGCGTACTCGGTGATCTGGCGGGTCCAGGCATCGATGCGGCCGACCTGTATTTCCAAGGGCAGATTTCCGAGTCCTGGTCGCTGGAAGACGGCATCGTCAAGGAAGGCAGTTTCAACCTCGACCAAGGTGTTGGCGTGCGTGCGCAGTCCGGCGAAAAAACCGGTTTCGCCTACAGCAACGCGATCACCCTCGAAGCTCTCGGTGCGGCGGCCCGTGCGGCCCGTTCGATTTCCCGCGCCGGACAGAACGGCACCGTGCAGGCGTTCAGCACCCAGGACGTCGCCCAGTTGTACGCGCCGGACAACCCGCTGGAAGTGCTGAGCCGCGCTGAAAAAGTCGAATTGCTCAAGCGCATCGATGTTGCCACCCGCGCCCTCGACCCACGTATCCAGCAGGTCAGCGTGAGCATGGCCGGAGTCTGGGAACGAATTCTGGTGGCCTCGACCGACGGTGGCCTGGCTGCCGACGTGCGTCCTTTGGTGCGATTCAACGTCAGTGTGATCGTCGAGCAGAACGGCCGTCGCGAACGTGGCGGCCATGGTGGCGGTGGGCGTACCGACTACCGTTATTTCCTCGCCGAAGACCGTGCCATGGGTTATGCCCGTGAAGCGTTGCGTCAGGCGCTGGTGAATCTGGAAGCGATTCCGGCCCCGGCCGGCACCTTGCCGGTTGTTCTGGGCTCTGGCTGGTCCGGCGTGCTGCTGCACGAAGCGGTTGGCCACGGTCTGGAAGGCGATTTCAACCGCAAGGGCAGTTCGGCCTACAGCGGTCGCATGGGTGAGATGGTTGCGTCCAAGCTCTGCACCATCGTCGATGACGGCACATTGGCCGGTCGTCGCGGTTCCCTGAGCGTCGACGACGAAGGCACGCCGACCGAGTGCACCACGCTGATCGAAAACGGTGTGCTCAAGGGCTACATGCAGGACAAGCTCAATGCGCGTCTGATGGGCGTGGCGCGCACCGGCAACGGACGTCGTGAATCCTACGCGCACCTGCCGATGCCGCGGATGACCAACACCTACATGCTCGGTGGCCAGAGCGATCCGGCGGAAATCATCGCGTCGGTGAAGAAGGGCATCTACTGCGCCAACCTCGGCGGCGGTCAGGTCGACATTACCAGCGGCAAGTTCGTGTTCTCCACCAGCGAGGCGTACCTGATCGAAGACGGCAAGATCACCGCACCGGTCAAAGGCGCGACGTTGATCGGCAACGGTCCGGAAGCGATGAGCCGGGTGTCGATGGTCGGTAACGATCTGGCGCTGGACAGCGGTGTGGGCACTTGTGGCAAGGACGGGCAGTCGGTACCGGTGGGCGTGGGTCAGCCGACGCTGAAAATCGATGCGATCACCGTGGGTGGCACGGGCGCGTAAGAAGGGATGGAGCTTCGGGTGGCGCGCAGTGCGGCCACCCGGTGGCGAATATCAACGCAGACCGCGTTGAGTCTCGTCCAGCTCACGGATGTATTTGAAGATCTTGCGGCTCGAGGCAGGAGGTTTGTTTTGCGCAACCTCGTGCTGGGCCTGACGGATCAGGGAACGCAGTTGCTGGCGGTCGGCGTCCGGGTACTCGACGACGAATTTCTCCAGCACGGCATCGTCACCGCCGATCAGGCGGTCACGCCAGCGTTCGAGGTTGTGGAAACGCTCGTTGTACTGACGGGTAGAGGCATCGAGTTGATCGAGCAAGGTGAGAATCGCGTCAGTGTCCTGATCGCGCATCAGTTTGCCGATGAACTGCAAGTGCCGTTTACGCGCGATGTTCGCGGTGTGCTTGGGCGCATCGGCCAGGGCCCGGCGCAAAGCGTCGGTCAATGGCAGTTTCGCCTGCAAGTCGGGCTTGAGCGTTGTAAGGCGCTCGCCAAGGTCAACCAGAGCATGCAGCTCGCGTTTGACCTGGGATTTGCTTTTTTCTCCCGTATCGAGGGAGTCGTCGTAAGAATCAACCATGGTGGCAGTCCGCAAAGAAACGCCGCCATGATAACCAGTCGGGGGCCGCTTGTCCGGCCCGGTCGCTCGAAGGCCCCAGCCGAAAGCAGAATTTGAGTGGAGATGAGCATGAGTGCAGTTGAAAGCGTCGGCCCACAGGCATTGCCGGCACTGCAGGAACAGGTCGAGCAGATCATCGCCGAAGCCAAGCGTCAGGGTGCCAGTGCCTGCGAAGTGGCGGTGTCGCTGGAGCAGGGCCTGTCGACCTCGGTGCGTCAACGTGAAGTCGAAACGGTCGAGTTCAACCGCGATCAGGGTTTTGGCATCACGTTGTATGTCGGCCAGCGCAAGGGTTCGGCCAGCACGTCCGCCACGGGGCCGGATGCGATTCGCGAGACCGTCGCTGCCGCACTGGCGATTGCCAAGCACACTTCCGAAGACGAAGCCTCGGGGCTGGCCGATGCCGCGCTGATGGCCAGGGATATTCAGGATTTCGACCTGTTCCACGAATGGGATATCACCCCGGAACAGGCCATCGAGAAGGCGCTGCTCTGTGAAGCCGCGGCGTTCGACACCGATGCGCGGATCAAGAATGCCGATGGCACCACCCTCAGCACTCATCAGGGTTGCCGCGTGTATGGCAACAGCCACGGTTTCATCGGCGGTTATGCCTCGACCCGGCACAGCCTGAGCTGCGTGATGATCGCCGAGGCCGATGGCCAGATGCAGCGCGATTACTGGTACGACGTGAATCGCCAGGGCAGCCTGCTGGCCGATCCGGTGAGCATCGGTCAGCGCGCGGCACAGCGCGCGGCGAGCCGACTGGGTGCGCGCCCGGTGCCGACCTGCGAGGTGCCGGTGCTGTTTTCTGCCGAGCTGGCGGGCGGGTTGTTCGGTAGTTTCCTGTCTGCGATTTCCGGTGGCAGTCTGTATCGCAAATCGTCGTTCCTTGAAGGGACGCTGGGGCAGAAGCTGTTTCCGGAATGGCTGACCATCGACGAGCGTCCGCACCTGATGCGCGCCATGGGCAGTGCATCGTACGACGGTGACGGTCTGGCGACCTATGCCAAACCGTTCGTCGAAAAAGGCGAGTTGGTGTCGTACATCCTTGGCACCTATTCCGGTCGTAAACTCGGCATGCCGAGCACCGCCAACGCCGGTGGCGTGCATAACCTGTTCGTCACCCATGGCGATGAAGACCAGGCAGCACTGTTGCGACGTATGGGCCGTGGGTTGCTGGTCACCGAGCTGATGGGCCATGGCCTGAACATGGTCACCGGCGATTACTCGCGTGGTGCGGCGGGTTTCTGGGTCGAGAACGGTGAAATCCAGTTCGCGGTGCAGGAAGTGACCATCGCCGGCAACATGCGCGACATGTTCAAACAGATCGTCGCGGTCGGTAACGATCTGGAGCTGCGTAGCAACATCCGCACCGGTTCGGTGTTGATCGAGAAGATGACTGTCGCGGGCAGCTAAGCCCAGACAGGTTCAAAAAAGGCGCGTCACCCGATTGGGTGACGCGCCTTTTTTTATGACTGCAAATCTTCCGTGTTGGACAGGGCAGCTAAAAAGTCGCTCTTGTTTTGGTTCTCATTATCAATTAATAATAAATCTCATTATCGGATGGGCCCGGGATCATGAGTTCTGCCTTGCACGAGCAGCCGTACCTCGAAAGCTGGCGCTGGATGAGTCGTCAGATCCGTTGCGCCATGGATCCCGACGAACCGCGTCTGATCGAACACTACCTGGCCGAAGGCCGGTATCTGTCCTGCTGCACGGCGGCCTCGCCCTGGACGGTCGCTGAAACTTCTTTCCGTCTGCTGCTCGACACGGCCACCGACATCGCGTTGCCGTGGCACTGGCGCAGCCTCTGTCTCGATCAAGCCTGGCGCCCATTGCGTGAAATGGAGCGCCTGTCGTTGTGCAAATGCCGGCTAAAACGCTGGCAAAGCTACACCTGGCAGCTCGCCACCTGCGAGTTGCAACCCTCGATTCCTCTTATTGAACTGGTGCAAGGATTTTCAGATGACCAAGACACGTATTGAGCGCGACAGCATGGGCGAACTGCAGGTGCCGGTGGACGCTCTCTACGGCGCGCAGACCCAGCGTGCGGTGGATAACTTCCCGATCAGCGGCAAGCCGATGCCGACCCAGTTCATCCGCGCCCTGATTCTGGCCAAGGCCGCCGCGGCCCGGGCCAACGTCGAACTCAACCAGATCAGCGCAGCACAAGGCAAAGCCATCAGCGACGCGGCCCAGGGTCTGCTTGAAGGCGACTTCATGCAGCATTTTCCGGTGGATATCTTCCAGACCGGTTCCGGTACCAGTTCCAACATGAACGCCAACGAGGTGATCGCCACCCTGGCCAGCCGCCTGCT
The DNA here is from genome assembly GCF_054071635.1 of Pseudomonas sp. SDO52101_S400. NCBI lineage: Bacteria > Pseudomonadati > Pseudomonadota > Gammaproteobacteria > Pseudomonadales > Pseudomonadaceae > Pseudomonas > Pseudomonas sp. SDO52101_S400. The sequence goes on from NZ_JBSVWF010000005.1 coordinate 151,702, forward strand.
CGACAAGCCGGTGAATGCCAACGATCACGTCAACTGCGGACAAAGCAGCAACGACATCATCCCGACCACCATCCACGTCAGCACGGCGCTGGCCCTGCATGAACAGTTGCTGCCGGCGCTGCTGCACCTGGTGCAAGTCATCGAGCGCAAGGCCGAGCAGGTGCATCACCACGTCAAAACCGGTCGCACTCACCTGATGGACGCCATGCCGGTGCGAATGAGCCAGGTGCTCAACGGTTGGGCGCAGCAGCTCAAGGCCAATATCGGTCATCTGCAGGACTTGCTGCCAAGCCTGCAATCCCTGGCTCAGGGTGGCACGGCGGTCGGCACCGGGATCAATGCGCATCCTGAATTCGCCGCGCGATTCAGCCGTCAGTTGAGCCAATTGACCAACGTGCAATTCACCCAGGGCAAGGATCTGTTCGCGCTGATCGGCTCGCAGGACACCGCCGTGGCCGTGTCGGGTCAGCTCAAAGCCACCGCCGTGTCGCTGATGAAAATCGCCAATGACCTGCGATGGATGAACTCCGGCCCGCTCGCCGGCCTCGGCGAAATCGAGCTGGAAGGCTTGCAGCCGGGGTCGTCGATCATGCCGGGCAAGGTCAATCCGGTGATTCCGGAAGCTACCGCCATGGTTGCCGCGCAAGTGATCGGCAATGACTCGGTGATCACCATCGCCGGTCAGTCGGGCAATTTCGAACTGAATGTGATGCTGCCGATCATCGCCCAGAACCTGCTGAGCAGCATCGAGTTGCTGGCCAACTCCAGCCGTCTGCTGGGTGACAAGGCCATCGCCAGCTTCAAGGTCAACGAGTCGCGCCTCAAGGAAGCGCTCTCGCGTAACCCGATTCTGGTCACAGCACTCAACCCGATCATCGGTTACCAGAAGGCCGCCGAAATCGCCAAGCAAGCCTACAAACAGGGCCGTCCGGTGATTGATGTCGCGCTGGAACACACCGACCTGTCGCGCAGCCAACTGGAAGAGTTGCTCAATCCCGAGAAACTCACCGCCGGCGGCGTGTAAACACCGCAACCGCTTTGGAGGCTCATCATGGAGCACTGGAAACGTACGATCGAACGGGCCAATCGCTGCTTCATGCTGGGCGAGCTGATCGATGCCCGCGAGGCTTATCTGCAGGCGCTGGCCCTGGCTCAAGTGTTGTTCGAGCGCTGGGCCGATGCCGACGAGGCGGTGGCGGCCTGCGTCATTTCCCATCACAACCTGGCCGACCTGCATCTGCGCCTGAACCAGCCGGAGGAGAGCGCCGAATACCTCTGCGCGATCCACCAGCGCCTCCTGCAGACCATGCAGGACGAGCGTCTGCGCCCGGCCCTGCGTGAAGCGGCATTGCGCCAGAGCAGCAAGACCTATGTCGAGCTGCTCAATTTCATCGGCGAACACGGCGAGTACCCGCGAACCCAGCGTCTGCTGCACCCGGATACCGGCAATGCGCGCCGCGTGCCTGCCCAACATCACCATGGAGTCCACTGAAATGGCTTTTACCCTGCCAGCCTTGCCTTACGCCTACGACGCACTGGAACCGCACATCGATGCGCAGACCATGGAGATCCACTACACCAAGCATCACCAGACCTACATCAACAACCTGAACGCAGCGGTCGAGGGCACGGAGTACGCCGGGTGGCCGGTGGAAAAACTCGTGGCCAGCGTTCAGCAACTGCCGGAAAAGCTGCGTGCGGCGGTGATCAATCAGGGCGGCGGGCATGCCAACCATTCGTTGTTCTGGGAAGTGATGGTGCCCGGAGGTGGCGGCAAGCCGGACGGCGCGCTGGCCAAGGCAATCGATGAGCAACTGGGCGGTCTCGACAGCTTCAAGGACGCTTTCACCAAGGCTGCGCTAACGCGCTTCGGCAGCGGCTGGGCCTGGCTCAGCGTGACCCCGGACAAGAAACTGGTAGTGGAAAGCAGTGGCAATCAGGACAGTCCGCTGATGGGCGGCAATACGCCGATTCTTGGACTCGACGTGTGGGAACACGCCTATTACCTGCGTTATCAGAACCGTCGTCCGGAATACATCAGCGCGTTCTACAACGTGATCAATTGGCCTGAAGTCGCTGCGCGTTATCAGGCGGCGCTGGTTTAAGTCTCCTATAAAAACAATCCAGGGCTGACTATGGGCACTGAAACGCTGGCGATCGGAAGTGGGCGTATGTTTCGTTACGCGATCGGGTCGCTGCTGCTGTTGGCGGGCATTACCTTGCTGGTGGCTCACGGACTGGAGTGGTTGAATCTGGAGCCGAAACTGTCCCGGGCATTGCAGGGTGGTGCGATTTGCGCGCTCGGCACAGCGCTGGGCGCCGTTCCGGTGCTGGTGATTCGCAATATGCCTCAGGCGCTGGGCGACACGCTCTTGGGATTTGGCGCCGGCGTGATGCTGGCGGCGACTGCGTTTTCGCTGATCGTGCCAGGGATCGCCGCCGCCGAAAGCCTTGGCCTGAGCCCTTGGGGCGCCAGTGGCCTGATCTGTTTCGGCATTATGCTCGGTGCTTTCGGTCTGTATCTGGTGGACCGCAAGTTGTCCGGCGCTTCACCGGAAATGCTCATCGGCACCGTCGAGCATCCAGTGATTCCCCCGCGGATCTGGCTGTTCGTGTTTGCCATCATTGCCCATAACATCCCGGAAGGCATGGCCGTCGGTGTCTCCGCTGGCGGCGGCATGCCGGACGCTGACAGCCTGGCGATGGGTATTGCCTTGCAGGATGTGCCGGAAGGACTGGTGATTGCGCTGGTACTGGCCGGGGCGGGGATGTCGCGGATCAAGGCATTTCTGATCGGGGCGGCATCGGGACTGGTCGAGCCGGTGTTTGCCCTGCTGTGTGCGTGGCTGGTCAGCCTGGCGGAGTTGTTGTTGCCCTTGGGATTGGCACTGGCGGCCGGGGCAATGTTGCTGGTGGTGACCCACGAAGTGATCCCGGAGTCACGACGCAATGGTCACGACAAACTGGCGAGCCTGGGGTTGTTGATCGGGTTCTGCCTGATGATGGTGATGGATACGGCGTTGGGATGAGGTGGGGGAGGATGGCTCCCCCGCCAATAAAGGCTTTCAACCGCCTTCATCGAAATAGTTGTTGATCAGTGCCACCAGGGCATCCAGGGCTTCCTGTTCCTGATGCCCTTCGGTACTCAGAAAGATTTTGGTGCCCTTGCCGGCGGCAAGCATCATCATCGCCATGATGCTTTTGCCATCAACCGTGGTTTCCGGGGTGCGACCCACTCTGATCGTGCAGTCGGGATACTGGCCCGCCACGCCAACGAATTTTGCCGATGCCCGGGCATGAAGGCCCAGCTTGTTGATGATTTCGATTTCCAGAGCAGGCATCGCGGTGTGAATCCTTTAGCTGAGGTCGCGGTGGCGAACCTGGACATTCTTCAGGGTTTTCTGCAGGGCCTGACCCAGGCGTTCGGTCAGGTAGACGGAACGGTGATGTCCGCCGGTGCAGCCAATGGCAATGGTGACGTAGGCGCGATTGCTTGCAGCGAAGCGCGGCAGCCATTTGAACAGATACGCATAGATGTCCTGGAACATCTCTTCGACTTCCGGTTGTGCCGCCAGATACTCGGCTACCGGCTCATCGAGCCCCGATTGCGCGCGTAGTTCCGGTTTCCAGTACGGATTGGGCAGGCAGCGTACATCGAACACCAGATCCGCATCCACCGGCATGCCGCGTTTGAAACCGAACGACTCCACCAGAAATGCGGTGCCCGGCTCCGGCTGGTTCAGCAGCCGAAGCTTGATGGTGTCGCGCAACTGGTACAGGTTCAGATGGGTGGTGTTGACCTTGAGGTCGGCCAGGTCGGCGATCGGGCCCAGCAAGGCCGTTTCATCGTTGATGGCTTCGGCCAGCGAACGATTGGCGCTGCTCAGAGGGTGGCGGCGACGGGTTTCCGAAAAACGCTTGAGCAAGGTTTCTTCATCGGCATCCAGATACAGGACATCGCACTGGATGTGCCGGCTGCGGACCTCTTCAAGCAACTCCGGAAAGCGCGAGAGATGACTGGGCAGATTGCGCGCATCGATCGATACCGCGACCAGTGGCTGAGACAGTTCCGTATGAACCAGTGCGCGTTCCGCCAGTTCCGGCAGCAGACCGGCCGGCAGATTGTCGATGCAGTAGTAGCCGTTGTCCTCGAGGACATCCAGGGCAGTACTTTTGCCCGAGCCGGAGCGGCCACTGACGATGATCAAGCGCATGTTTAGTGCCCGTTTTGCTCGTCCAGGACAACCTGATACAAGGCTTCGTTGGTGGTGGCGCGACGCAGCTTTTCGCGTACGTCCTTGCGATCGAGCATGCTGGCGATCTGGCGCAGCAGTTCCAGGTGTGCATCGGTGGCAGCTTCCGGGACCAGCAACACGAACAGCAGGTCGACCGGTGCGCCATCGATGGCGTCGAAATCGATTGGGGCTTCCAGATGCATCAAGGCACTGATGGGCGCTTCGCAGCCCTTCAGGCGGCAGTGGGGGATGGCGATGCCGTTGCCAAAACCGGTCGAGCCGAGTTTTTCACGGGCAATCAGCGCCTCGAAGACATCTTGCATCTCCAGATCCGGTACTTCCCGGGCGATCAGGTTGGCAATTTGTTCGAGGGCTTTCTTTTTGCTGCCGCCCGGCACGTTCACGAGGGAACGGCCGGGGGTCAGGATGCTTTCAAGTCGGATCATGGGGGTGGGGGTTATCGACCGGTAGCGCCCTGAAGCAGGCTCTGGGTCTTTTCCTTATGCTTTTTGAGTTGTTTATCAAGCTTGTCGGTCAGCGCGTCGATCGCTGCGTACATATCGGTATGTTCCGCGTTTGCGACGACCTCGTTGCCGGGAATATGCAGCGTGGCTTCGATTTTCTGCTTCAGCTTTTCGACGCACATCGTGACTTGCACGTTGGTGATCTTGTCGAAATGTCCCTCAAGCCTCTTGAGCTTTTGCTCAACGTATTCACGGAGAGGTTGGGTAACTTCCAGTTGGTGTCCACTGATGTTGACTTGCATACAGCTTCTCCTTCGTTGCCAGTGCATAAAGCGGCAGGCCGAAGAGCCTGCCACTGGAACGCTGTAACGTGGCTTACATCAACCGCTTGCGTTCGCTCGAAGGCGCGATCCCGAGGGATTCGCGGTACTTGGCGACGGTGCGGCGAGCCACCTGAATGCCTTGTGCCTCCAGTAAACCAGCGATCTTGCTGTCACTCAACGGCTTTTTCTGATTTTCCGCGGCAACCAGTTTCTTGATGATCGCGCGGATCGCCGTGGACGAGCATTCGCCGCCTTCGGAGGTGCTGACGTGGCTGGAGAAAAAGTATTTCAGTTCATAGATGCCCCGGGGGGTATGCATGAATTTCTGTGTGGTTACCCGGGAAATCGTCGACTCGTGCATGCCCACCGCTTCGGCGATGTCGTGCAGTACCAACGGTTTCATGGCTTCGTCGCCGTACTCCAGAAAGCCGCGCTGATGCTCGACGATCTGGGTGGCCACTTTCATCAGGGTTTCGTTGCGGCTCTGCAGGCTCTTGATGAACCAGCGTGCTTCCTGCAACTGATTGCGCATGAAGGTGTTGTCGGCGCTGGTGTCGGCGCGGCGCACGAAGCCGGCGTACTGGGCGTTGACCCGCAGGCGCGGCACCGATTCCTGGTTCAGCTCGACCAGCCAGCGCTCGTTGTCCTTGCGCACGATCACGTCAGGCACCACGTATTCGGCTTCGGTGGATTCGATCTGCGAGCCGGGGCGCGGGTTGAGGCTCTGTACCAGTTCGATGACCTGGCGCAGTTCATCTTCCTTGAGCTTCATGCGTCGCATCAGCTGGCTGTAGTCGCGGCTGCCGAGCAGGTCGATGTAATCGGTAACCAGACGCTTGGCTTCGGCCAGCCAAGGAGTCTTGGCCGACAGCTGGCGCAATTGCAGCAGCAGGCATTCGCCCAGATTGCGTGCGCCTATGCCGGCGGGTTCGAATTGCTGGATGCGATGCAGGACGGCTTCGATCTCGTCCAGCTCGATGTCGAGTTCCGGATCGAAGGCGTCGAGGATTTCTTCGAGGGTTTCGTCGAGGTAGCCCTGATTGTTGATGCAGTCGATCAGGGTGACGGCGATCAGGCGATCGGTGTCGGACATCGGCGCCAGGTTCAGTTGCCACAGCAGGTGGCTTTGCAGGCTCTCGCCAGCGGAAGTTCGGGTGGTGAAATCCCACTCGTCGTCATCGCTGCTTGGCAGGCTGCTGGCACTGGTCTGGTAGACGTCTTCCCAAGCCGTATCCACGGGCAGTTCGTTGGGGATTCGCTCGTTCCACTCGCCTTCTTCAAGATTGTCGACCGTCGGCGCGGTCTCCTGATAGGACGGTTCCGGAATCTCGGTGTTGGGCTTCTGTTCGGCGTTGTCGGCCATGGGATCGGAGTTGTCGAAGTCGTCGCCGTCTTCCTGGCGTTCGAGCATCGGATTGGATTCCAGAGCCTCCTGGATTTCCTGTTGCAGATCCAGGGTCGACAATTGGAGCAGGCGGATGGCCTGTTGCAGCTGCGGTGTCATCGTCAGCTGCTGGCCCATTCTCAAGACTAGCGATGGTTTCATGGCAGGGGCTTAACACCTTATTCGCCGGCGCTATGCGCCATCCACTACAGGGCGCCGGAGCGCCAAACTTAAGCAAATTATATGCCTGAAACTGTCGTGTTTGCCTAGAGCGCTGTAACAATAAAAGCGTATAAAAATGCGCTTCAACGTTACAGCACCCGGACGGCTGGTCGAATGCTGTCGCGCTTAGAGGCGGAACTCGTGACCCAGATACACTTCCTTCACCAGATCGTTGGCGAGGATGGTCGCGGAATCGCCTTCGGCGATCAGTTGGCCGTCATTGACGATGTAGGCCGTTTCGCAGATATCCAGCGTCTCGCGGACGTTGTGGTCGGTGATCAGTACACCGATGCCCTTGGCCTTGAGGTGGTGGATGATCTGCTTGATGTCGCCCACGGAGATCGGGTCGACACCGGCGAACGGTTCGTCGAGCAGGATGAATTTCGGCGCGGTGGCCAGTGCGCGGGCGATTTCCACCCGGCGACGCTCGCCACCGGACAGGCTCATGCCGAGGTTGTCGCGGATATGGCTGATGTGGAATTCCTGCAGCAGGCTTTCCAGCTCCTTGCGACGTCCGGCCTTGTCGAGCTCCTGGCGGGTCTCGAGGATGGCCATGATGTTGTCGGCCACCGACAGCTTGCGGAAGATCGAGGCTTCCTGCGGCAGATAGCCGATACCGGCCTTGGCGCGGCCGTGCATCGGTTGGTGGCTGACATCCAGGTCGTCGATCAGCACGCGACCCTGATCGGCCTGCACCAGGCCGACGATCATGTAGAAGCAGGTGGTCTTGCCGGCGCCGTTGGGACCGAGCAGGCCTACGATCTGACCGCTGTCGATCGACAGGCTGACATCGCGCACGACCTGGCGGCTTTTATAGGCCTTGGCCAGGTGCTGAGCTTTCAGAGTTGCCATTACTGGGTTTTCTCGTCGGTTTTCTTCTTCGGCTGGATCACCATGTCGATGCGCGGACGCGCTTCGGTGACCTTGTTGCCGGTTGCGCGACCGGCGCTGGCCAGTTTCTTCACCGTGTCATAGACGATTTTCTCGCCCTGAGTGGTGTTGTTGTCCTTGTCGACGACTTTCGCCTTGTCGATCAGCACAACGCGGTTTTGCGCGGCGTGGTACTGGATGGTTACGCCCCAGCCCTGTACGGGCTTGGTGTCGCCAGCCGTCTGCAACTGCTCGAAGTAGGCAAGGTTGCCCACCGAGGTCACGACGTCGATATCGCCGGTCGGGGTGCGGGTGATGGTCACGGTGTTGCCTTTGACGATCATCGAACCCTGAGTGATGATCACGTCACCTTTATAGGTGGCAACGCCATTCTTGTCGTCCAGCTGGGCATCGTCGGCCTGAATGCGGATTGGCTGCTCTTGATCGTTCGGCAGAGCCCAGGCGCTCACGCTTCCCAGTGCTGCGCCCAGACTGAGCAAAATAGGGAGGGTTTTAACGAGCCTCATACTGTCCTCTTACGTTCGATAGCAGGTGTATCCTGCTTTCCTTCAAATACGCTTTCATTCCCACGCCGGTCGATACACCGCCAGCGCCGTCGATTCTAACGGGTTGCTGGGTCTGCGCATATTGCTGCTGAGGGAACACCGTCATTCGGGTGCTGGTGATCAGGGTGTCGCGGTTCTTTTCGTCGGTGCGCTTGACGCGAACCGAGTCGATCAGCTCGACCTCGGTGCCGCCGGAATTCACTTCGCCGCGCTCGCTGGTCACGTGCCACGGGAAGTCGGTGCCGCGATACATGTTCAGGTCAGGCTTGGTGACCAGTGTAATGTCGGTCGCCTTGACGTGCTCGGCCTTGTCGGAGGTCATTTCGTACTGCACCTTGCCGTCTTCCAGGTATTGCAAGGTGTGGGTGTTGGTCGCGTACCAGTCGATCGGGCTCTCTTCTGCCGAAACAGGAGGCTTGTCGAGGAAGCGTTCCGGGCTGATGTTCCAGTAGCCGACCGCGCCGAAAATCGCCGCGATGCAACCGAACAGCAGTATGTTGCGAAACTTTTTGCTAAACATGGTTTGACTCACAGGTACGCGTTGTTGGCGGCATCGAGGCTGCCCTGGGCGCGCAGGATCAGTTCGCAGAATTCACGGGCGGCACCTTCGCCACCACGGGCCTGGGTAACGCCATGGGCATGCTCGCGCACGAAGGAGGCAGCGTTGGCCACCGCCATCCCCAGCCCCACCCGGCGAATCACCGGCAGGTCGGGCAGGTCGTCGCCGAGATAGGCGACTTGTTCATAGCTTAGGCCCAGTTGCTCGAGAAGGCCGTCGAGGACGACGAGTTTGTCTTCGCGGCCCTGAAACAGGTGCGGAATGCCGAGGTTTTTCGCCCTGCGTTCGACCACCGGGGTCTTGCGACCGCTGATGATGGCCGTTTGTACGCCGGCGTTCATCAGCATCTTGATGCCTTGGCCGTCGAGCGTGTTGAAAGTCTTGAACTCGCTGCCGTCTTCAAGAAAGTACAGGCGCCCGTCCGTGAGGACGCCGTCGACATCGAAAACCGCCAGTTTGATGGCTTTGCCGCGTTGCAGCAGATCGGTGCTCATTTACATCACTCCTGCGCGCAGCAGGTCGGAGAGGTTGAAGGCGCCGATCGGGCGATCGTCCTCATCCACGACGACAAGTGCGTTGATTCGATGGTCTTCCATGATTTTCAGGGCCTCGGCGGCGAGCATTTCGGCGCGGGCGGTCTTGCCGTGCACGGTCATCACCTGGTCGATGGTGGCGCTGCGGATATCAATGCTGCGATCCAGCGTGCGGCGAAGATCGCCGTCGGTGAAGATCCCGGCAAGTTTGCCGTCGGCTTCAAGAATCACGGTCATGCCCAGACCCTTGCGGGTCATTTCCATCAGTGCGTCCTTGAGCAGGGTGCCGCGTTGTACCTGCGGCAGCTCCTGGCCGGCGTGCATGACGTTTTCCACCTTCAGCAGCAGGCGTCGGCCCAGCGCGCCACCCGGGTGGGAAAAGGCGAAATCTTCGGCGGTGAAGCCGCGGGCTTCCAGCAGCGCCACGGCCAGGGCGTCGCCCATGACCAGCGCGGCGGTGGTCGAGGAGGTCGGTGCCAGGTTCAGCGGGCAGGCTTCGTGTTCGACGTGAACGTTGAGATTGACCTCCGCTGCCTTGGCCAGAGGCGATTGCGGGTTGCCGGTCACGCTGATCAACTGGATGCCCAGGCGCTTGATCAGCGGCAGCAGGGTAACAATTTCGTTGGTGGAGCCGGAGTTCGACAGGGCCAGGATCACGTCGTCACGGGTGATCATGCCCATGTCGCCATGGCTGGCCTCGGCCGGATGCACGAAAAAAGCCGGGGTGCCGGTGCTGGCCAGTGTCGCGGCAATCTTGTTGCCGATGTGCCCGGACTTGCCCATGCCGACCACGACCACACGGCCCTTGCTGGCCAGAATCATCTCGCAAGCGCGTACGAAATCGGCGTCGATATGGGGCAACAAGCCTTGTACGGCTTCCACTTCGAGGCGGATGGTGCGTTGTGCCGATTGAATCAGGTCGCTGGTTTGGCTCATGTCAGAAATCGTATAGCCCGATGAAAAGGCGGCGATTATAGCGGTTATGTTGAAAAGCCTCACGCAAGTTCGTCGTGCTTTGTCATTCCTCGTTACTAAAACCTTCCAATAGAAGCCTCGGGCCTGTCATATCGCTGAACGTGGCCGGGGAGAGGCCTTGGGCGCTTGCCCTTTGCAGTGATATAGTTCGCCGCCAGTTCGGCCTGTCCGGGATGTAGGGGCTTTCTTCAAGGAAGCCAGGCGTCCGAGTGAGAGGCTGCATCGCAAGGAGTTTAGATGAGTGCCGATAACGCCTACGCGGTCGAGCTGAAGGGAGTCTCCTTCAAGCGCGGTGCGCGCAGCATTTTCAATAACGTCGATATCCGCATCCCGCGCGGCAAGGTCACCGGCATCATGGGGCCTTCCGGGTGTGGCAAGACCACCCTGTTGCGCTTGATGGGTGCCCAGTTGCGGCCTTCACAGGGCGAGGTCTGGGTCAACGGCCAGAACCTGCCGAAGCTGTCGCGCAGCGATCTGTTCGATGCTCGCAAGCACATGGGTGTGCTGTTTCAGAGCGGCGCGCTGTTCACCGATCTCGACGTGTTCGAGAACGTCGCTTTTCCGCTGCGCGTTCATACCCAATTGCCGGACGAGATGATCCGCGACATCGTCCTGCTCAAACTGCAGGCAGTCGGCCTGCGCGGCGCCATCGAATTGATGCCCGACGAGCTGTCCGGTGGCATGAAGCGTCGTGTGGCGCTGGCCCGGGCGATTGCGCTTGATCCGCAGATTCTCATGTATGACGAACCGTTCGTCGGCCAGGACCCGATCGCCATGGGCGTTCTGGTGCGCCTGATCCGTCTGCTCAATGATGCACTGGGGATCACCAGTATCGTGGTTTCCCACGATCTGGCGGAAACCGCGAGCATCGCCGACTACATCTATGTCGTAGGTGATGGACAAGTGCTGGGGCAGGGTACGCCGGACGAGTTGATGAACTCGGATGAGCCGCGTATTCGTCAGTTCATGACCGGCAACCCCGATGGCCCGGTCCCGTATCACTTTCCAGCGACGGATTACCGCGCAGATCTTCTGGGGAAGCGCTGATGCGCAGAATTTCATTAATAGAACGTGTGCGTCGATTCGGCGAAGCAGCCATCGACGCTGTCGCGGTATTCGGCCGGGCGACCCTGTTCCTGTTTCATGCCCTGCTGGGGCGTGGCGGCATCAGCGGCGGTTTCGGTCTGTTGGTCAAGCAGTTGCATTCCGTTGGCGTGATGTCGCTGGTGATCATCGTGGTATCCGGGATCTTCATCGGCATGGTGCTGGCGCTGCAAGGCTTCAGTATTCTGTCGAGCTATGGTTCGGAGCAGGCTGTGGGGCAGATGGTTGCCTTGACTCTGCTGCGGGAGCTGGGTCCGGTGGTGACTGCTCTGCTGTTCGCTGGTCGTGCCGGTTCGGCGCTGACGGCGGAAATCGGCAACATGAAGTCCACCGAGCAGTTGTCCAGCCTGGAAATGATCGGTGTAGACCCGCTCAAGTACATCATTGCCCCGCGTCTGTGGGCCGGCTTCATTTCCCTGCCGGTGCTGGCGATGATCTTCAGCGTGGTCGGCATCTGGGGCGGTTCCTGGGTCGCGGTCGACTGGCTGGGCGTCTATGAAGGCTCCTACTGGGCGAACATGCAGAACAGCGTGAACTTCTCCAGCGATGTGCTCAATGGCGTGATCAAAAGTATCGTTTTCGCCTTTGTCGTGACCTGGATCGCCGTATTCCAAGGCTATGACTGTGAGCCCACTTCCGAGGGCATCAGTCGTGCCACCACCAAGACCGTTGTGTTTGCCTCGCTGGCAGTGCTCGGCCTGGACTTTATTCTGACCGCTTTGATGTTTGGAGATTTCTGATGCAAAACCGCACCCTGGAAATCGGTGTCGGCCTGTTCCTGCTGGCAGGGATCCTGGCCTTGTTGCTGCTGGCCCTGCGGGTCAGTGGCCTGTCTCCGACGTCCACCACCGATAGCTATAAACTTTACGCGTACTTCGACAATATCGCCGGTTTGACGGTCAGAGCCAAAGTGACCATGGCCGGTGTGACCATCGGCAAGGTCACGGCGATCGATCTGGACCGCGACAGCTTCACCGGTCGGGTAACGTTGCTGGTGGACAAGAAGGTCGACAACCTGCCGACCGACTCCACAGCGTCTATCCTGACCGCTGGCCTGTTGGGCGAGAAGTACATCGGTATCAGCGTGGGCGGGGAAGAAACCCGCCTCAAGGATGGTGGAACCATCCACGACACCCAGTCGTCACTGGTACTGGAAGACCTGATCGGTAAATTCCTGCTCAATACCGTTAGCAAAGACGCCAAATGAGGAGCTTTTGAATGATCTCTACCTTGCGACGTGGCCTGTTGGTGTTGCTCGCGACATTGCCATTGATGGCTAACGCCGTGGCGGCGCAATCGGCGCACGATCTGGTTCAGGACACCACGAACCGGATGCTCGCCGACTTGTCGGCCAATAAAGAGAAGTACAAGCAGGACCCGCAGGATTTCTACACGGCGCTGAACACCATCGTCGGCCCTGTGGTAGATGCCGAAGGTATCTCCAAGAGCATCATGACGGTCAAATATTCGCGCAAGGCCACGCCGGCGCAGATGCAGACCTTCCAGGAGAACTTCAAGCGCGGTTTGTTCCAGTTCTATGGCAATGCCTTGCTCGAGTACAACAACCAGGGCATCACCGTTGACGCGCCGAAGGATGAGTCGGGCGACCGCACCAGCGTCGGCATGACCGTCAAGGGCAACAACGGCGCGATTTATCCTGTGCAGTACACGCTGGAGAAGATCAACGGCGAGTGGAAATTGCGCAACGTGATCATCAATGGCATCAACATCGGCAAGCTGTTCCGCGATCAATTCGCCGATGCAATGCAGCGTAACGGCAACGACCTGGACAAGACCATCAATGGTTGGGCCGGGGAAGTGGCCAAGGCCAAGCAGTCGGCTGAACAGAAAGAGAAGCCTGCCCAATGACCGAATCGGCCATTCGTCTGGAAGCGGCCAGTGAGCTGCAGCTCACTGGCGTGCTGGATTACCGCACAGGTCCCGGCCTTCGGGAGCAGGGCCGGGCGCTGATCAAGTCATGCAATGCCCCGGCGTTGGTGATCGATTGCTCGGCGGTGGAAAAGTCCAGCAGCGTCGGCCTGTCGTTGCTGCTGTGCTTCATTCGCGATGCGAAAGCCGCCGGCAAGGCCGTCAGTATCCGCGGGATGCCCGAAGACATGCGTGAAATTGCTCAGGTCAGCGAGCTGACCGAGCTGTTGGCGCAACCCTGAACCCGCATCTATAAAGAAGCCCCCCGTCAGAGTCCTGCGCAGCGGGGTTCGCAGGCGCGGGGCTTTTTTGTATGATGTCCGACCCGTGCGCACAGGGCGCCGATTGAGGTTGAGCATGCAGGCCGTAGAAGTGAAGAGCTTCCTTGAAGCAAATCTGCCCGGAACCCGGGTGGAAGTTGAAGGCGAAGGCTGCAACTTTCAGCTGAACGTGATTAGCGATGAACTGGCGGCGTTGAGCCCGGTCAAGCGTCAGCAAAGCATCTATGCCCATTTGAACCCATGGATCGCCGATGGCAGCATCCACGCGGTCACTATGAAATTTTTCAGCAGCGCGGCCTGGGCCGAGCGCACCTGAGCCCTAGGGCGTCGAGATTGTTATGGATAAATTGATTATTACCGGTGGCGTTCGTCTTGATGGCGAGATCCGCATTTCCGGGGCGAAGAACTCCGCCCTGCCGATTCTGGCTGCCACCTTGCTGTGCGATGGCCCGGTCACCGTCGGCAACCTGCCACACCTGCACGACATCACCACCATGATCGAGCTGTTCGGTCGCATGGGGATCGAGCCTGTGATCGACGAGAAGCTCAGCGTCGAAATCGACCCGCGCACCATCAAGACTCTGATCGCCCCGTACGAACTGGTGAAAACCATGCGTGCGTCGATCCTGGTGCTGGGCCCGATGGTTGCCCGTTTCGGTGAGGCCGAAGTGGCCCTGCCTGGCGGTTGCGCGATCGGTTCGCGTCCGGTCGATCTGCACATTCGTGGCCTGGAAGCCATGGGTGCGATCATCGACGTCGAAGGCGGCTACATCAAGGCCAAGGCCCCTGAAGGCGGCCTGCGCGGCGCGCACTTCTTCTTCGATACCGTCAGTGTGACCGGTACCGAGAACATCATGATGGCCGCTGCTCTGGCCAAGGGCCGCAGCGTGCTGCAGAACGCCGCCCGCGAGCCTGAAGTGGTCGACCTGGCGAACTTCCTGAACGCCATGGGCGCCAAGGTTTCCGGCGCTGGCACCGACACCATCACCATTGATGGCGTCGAGCGCCTGGGCTCGGCCTTCTACAAGGTCATGCCTGACCGCATTGAAACCGGTACCTACCTGGTGGCCGCCGCGGTTACCGGTGGCCGCGTGAAGGTCAAGGACACCGATCCGACCATTCTCGAAGCCGTTCTGGAAAAACTCCGTGAAGCCGGTGCAGAAGTCACCACTGGTGAAGACTGGATCGAGCTGAACATGCACGGCAAGCGCCCGAAAGCGGTCAACGTGCGCACCGCGCCATACCCGGCGTTCCCGACGGACATGCAGGCGCAGTTCATCTCGCTCAACGCCATTGCCGAAGGCACCGGTGCAGTGATCGAGACGATCTTCGAAAACCGCTTCATGCATGTGTACGAACTGCACCGCATGGGCGCCAAGATCCAGGTTGAAGGCAACACGGCCATCGTGACCGGCACTGAAATCCTCAAGGGCGCGCCAGTCATGGCCACCGACCTGCGAGCTTCTGCCAGCCTGGTGATCTCGGCCCTGATGGCTGAAGGCGATACCCTGATCGACCGCATCTACCACATCGACCGTGGTTACGAGTGCATCGAGGAAAAACTGCAGATGCTGGGCGCC
Organism: Pseudomonas sp. SDO52101_S400; assembly: GCF_054071635.1. Lineage (NCBI taxonomy): Bacteria > Pseudomonadati > Pseudomonadota > Gammaproteobacteria > Pseudomonadales > Pseudomonadaceae > Pseudomonas > Pseudomonas sp. SDO52101_S400. The sequence goes on from NZ_JBSVWF010000005.1 coordinate 166,727, forward strand.
AAGATCCGTCGCGTTCCGGGCTAGTCGCTGCATCTGGACACAGGGAAGTGTCCGTTGAATTCGTTTTGATCGGGGGTGGTAACGCCCTCGATGTGTGTCCGGCGCCGATTGCGACCGGACATGAGTACCTTGATAAGGACTGACGTTTCCCATGTTGACCATCGCACTGTCCAAGGGCCGCATCCTTGACGACACCCTGCCGCTTCTCGCCGAAGCGGGCATCGTGCCGACCGAGAATCCGGACAAGAGCCGCAAGCTGATCATCCCCACGACTCAGGAAGACGTACGCCTGTTGATCGTGCGTGCCACCGACGTGCCGACTTATGTCGAGCATGGCGCGGCCGACCTCGGCGTTGCCGGTAAAGACGTGTTGATGGAATACACCGGCCAAGGCCTGTATGAGCCGCTTGACCTGCAGATCGCTCAGTGCAAGCTGATGACCGCCGGCAAGATCGGTGCTGCCGAGCCCAAGGGCCGTCTGCGCGTCGCGACCAAATTCGTCAACGTTGCCAAGCGCTATTACGCCGAGCAGGGCCGTCAGGTCGACATCATCAAGCTGTACGGCTCGATGGAGCTGGCACCGCTGATCGGTCTGGCCGACAAGATCATCGACGTGGTCGACACCGGCAATACCCTGCGTGCCAATGGTCTGGAACCCCAGGAACTGATCGCCACGATCAGCTCGCGTCTGGTGGTCAATAAAGCTTCGATGAAAATGCAACACGCCCGTATCCAGGCGTTGATCGACACCCTGCGCAAGGCAGTGGAGTCTCGACACCGCGGCTGATGTACCTGCGCGACCTTGAGTCGCGCCCGTCTATCCGCCTCATAGCCAGAATCTCAGGTGCCCAAGCGGAAACGACTGCTAAGTTAGGGCGCCTGAGTTTTTGCCATTCCTATGAGGCTCTCGCTATGACCGCACCGACTGCAATTCGCCGACTCAACGCTGCTGACCCGGATTTCGCGCATCATCTGGATCATCTGCTGAGCTGGGAAAGTGTGTCTGACGACTCGGTCAATCAGCGGGTGCTGGACATCATCAAGGCTGTGCGCGGGCGCGGTGACGCGGCGTTGGTCGAGTTCACCCAGAAGTTCGACGGCCTCGAAGTCGCGTCGATGGCGGATCTGATCCTGCCGCGCGAGCGCCTGGAACTGGCCCTGACCCGCATCACCGCACCGCAACGCGAAGCGTTGGAAAAAGCCGCCGCCCGCGTGCGCAGCTATCACGAAAAACAGAAGCAGGATTCCTGGAGCTACACCGAAGCCGACGGCACGGTCCTTGGCCAGAAAGTCACGCCGCTGGATCGCGCCGGTCTGTATGTGCCGGGCGGCAAGGCGTCTTACCCGTCGTCGGTGCTGATGAACGCGATTCCGGCCAAGGTTGCCGGCGTGACCGAGGTGGTCATGGTGGTGCCAACCCCGCGTGGCGAGGTCAACGAGTTGGTGCTGGCGGCGGCGTGCATTGCCGGTGTCGACCGGGTGTTCACCATCGGTGGCGCGCAAGCCGTTGCGGCGCTGGCCTACGGTACTGAAAGCGTGCCGCAGGTGGACAAGGTTGTCGGCCCGGGCAACATCTACGTTGCCACCGCCAAGCGTCATGTGTTTGGCCAGGTCGGCATCGACATGATCGCTGGCCCGTCGGAAATCCTCGTGGTGTGCGACGGCCAGACCGATCCGGACTGGATCGCCATGGACCTGTTCTCCCAGGCTGAGCACGACGAAGACGCCCAGGCGATCCTGGTCAGCCCGGACGCCGAGTTCCTCGACAAGGTCGCCGCCAGCATCGACAAACTGCTGCCGACCATGGATCGCGCCACCATCATCGAAACCTCGATCAATGGTCGCGGTGCTCTGATCCACGTGCGTGACATGGCTCAGGCGATCGAAGTCGCCAACCGCATTGCCCCGGAACACCTTGAGTTGTCGGTCGCCGACCCGCAGGCCTGGTTGCCGCAGATCCGCCACGCCGGTGCGATCTTCATGGGCCGTCACACCTCCGAAGCGCTGGGCGACTATTGTGCAGGTCCGAACCACGTGCTGCCGACGTCCGGCACCGCGCGTTTCTCCTCGCCGCTGGGCGTGTACGACTTCCAGAAACGCTCGTCGATCATCTTCTGCTCCGAGGCCGGTGCTTCCGAACTGGGCAAGACCGCATCGATCCTGGCCCGTGGCGAATCGTTGAGCGCCCACGCTCGCAGCGCCGAATACCGCATCAAAGACGAAGTGAAGGGGAACTGAGCATGAGTAAATTCTGGAGCCCGTTCGTCAAGGATCTGGTGCCTTATGTGCCGGGCGAGCAGCCGAAGCTGACCCGTCTGGTCAAGCTCAACACCAACGAAAACCCGTATGGCCCGTCGCCAAAAGCACTGGCGGCGATGCAGACTGAACTCAACGACAATCTGCGTCTGTACCCGGACCCGAACAGCGACCTGCTGAAAAACGCTGTCGCCAAATATTACGGTGTACAAAACAACCAAGTGTTCCTCGGCAACGGTTCGGACGAAGTGCTGGCGCACATTTTCCACGGCCTGCTGCAACACGATCAGCCGATCCTGTTCCCGGACATCAGCTACAGCTTCTATCCGGTTTACTGCGGCCTTTATGGCATCACGTTCGACGCGGTGCCGCTGGATGCGCAGTTCCAGATCAATCCGTCCGACTACGCCAAACCGAACGGCGGGATCATCTTTCCCAACCCGAACGCGCCGACCGGTTGCCTGCTGGCACTGGAAGCCGTCGAGCAGATCCTCAAGGCCAGCCCGGATTCCGTTGTGGTAGTTGACGAGGCCTACATCGACTTCGGCGGCGAAACGGCGATCAGCCTGGTGGACCGTTTTCCGAACCTGCTGGTGACCCAGACCTTGTCCAAGTCCCGTTCGCTGGCGGGTCTACGGGTCGGTCTGGCGGTCGGGCATCCGGATCTGATCGAGGCGCTGGAGCGGATCAAGAACAGCTTCAACTCCTACCCGATCGATCGCATGGCGAATGTCGGCGCGGCGGCGGCGTTCGAGGATCGCGAATACTTCGACAAGACCTGCGCGCTGGTCATCGAGAGTCGTGAGTGGGTGGTTGCTCAGTTGCAGGCCAAAGGCTTTGAAGTGCTGCCGTCAGCGGCAAACTTCATCTTCGCCCGGCATCCACAACACGATGCGGCAGGGCTGGCGGCCAAACTGCGTGAGCAGGGCGTGATCGTGCGCCACTTCAAGCAGGAGCGGATTGCCCAGTTCCTGCGGATCTCGATCGGCACGCCGGAGCAGAATCAGGCGTTGATTGATGGGTTAGGCGATCTTTAAACCTGTAAAGCGAGTCTTGCCCGCGAAGAACGATGGCGCGATATAACGGATATACCGCGCCATCATTCTTCGCGGGCAAGGCTCGTTTTTACTTCGTTTGATGTATTGGTCATGATGCTCGTACATCCGGAGCGTCAATGAGCTCAATGTCATGAGCCTTTTTGGCTTGCGGCAACGTCTTGGTTAGCGGCTGGATTGAAATCGAACGCGCCATAAGCCTTTTTGTCGTCTTGTGTAGTGAATTCGAGTGCTCCGAATGCTTTACCTGAACTTTCAAGTTTGCGTATCAGCGTTCCGGTTTTGCTCTGGTATCCGACTCCATTAATTACTGCTTGTACATGTCCCTCATGTAATAATTGACTCTTTTCGATTCCAAATGCATTGCCAAGATTCACCTCCACGCGGTTTTCTGCATTTCTAGCATAGAGAACATAGGTTTCGGGAGTCTGGCCCACAATGACGGTCGTGGCTTTGAACTCCATGCCAGCGAGGTTTAATTCAAATGCCCCTATACCGTTCGCATTCTTTGAACCTTGCTCCATCTTTTCTTTAGCAGTGGTCATGTTCCGACTCCCTATTAAGTATTAGAAGTGTCAAGTAACGGCAATGAGTTTATGACCCGCTTGGCATCTCGACTACTGACAAAAATGACAGTTTTTTATACTATTTTCTCCAGCCTTTATCAGTCTGTTTGCTAAAAGGTTATAGCCGGCACTCATTCATGATGCACTTGGGCATCCGGACCTGATCGAGGTGCTGGAGTGGATCAAGAACAGTTTTAACGCCTACTTGCTGGATCGCATGTCGAATGTCGGCGCCGCGGCGTTTGAGGATCGCGAATACTTCGACCAGACCTGCGCACCAGGTATCGAGAGTCGCGAATGGGGAGGGCCAGTTGCAGGCCAAGGGTTCTGAGCTGCTGCCTTCAGCAGCGAGCTCTGACTTGACGATAAAAAGATGGGAGCGAATTCGCTCCCATCTTTTTTCGTACTTACTCTTCTTCTTTTACTGGCGCCGGCGGTGGACGCAGACCGATCTCGGCGGTCAGCTTCAACTCCTTGCCATTGCGCATTACCTGAATCGTGACCTTGTCGGTCGGCTTGATCCGCGCCACCTGGTTCATCGACTTGCGGCCATCGCCGGCCGGTTCACCGTCGATGCTGAGGATCACGTCACCCAGTTGCAGGCCGGCTTTCTGTGCCGGGCCGTCGCGGAAAATCCCCGCCACCACGATCCCCGGACGCCCGGACAGGCCAAACGACTCCGCCAGTTCCTGAGTCAGTGGCTGCACTTCGATACCCAGCCAGCCACGAATCACCTGACCGTGCTCGATGATCGACTTCATCACTTCCATCGCCAGCTTCACCGGGATCGCAAAACCGATGCCCTGGGAGCCGCCGGACTTGGAGAAGATCGCAGTGTTGATGCCGGTGAGGTTGCCGTTGGCATCCACCAGTGCGCCGCCGGAGTTACCCGGGTTGATCGCCGCGTCGGTCTGGATGAAGTCTTCGTAGTTGTTCAGGCCCAGCTGGTTGCGGCCGGTCGCGCTGATGATGCCCATGGTCACGGTCTGGCCGACCCCGAACGGGTTGCCGATCGCGAGTGCGACGTCGCCGATGCGGATGTTGTCGGAGCGCCCGACGGTGATTGCCGGCAGGTTCTTCAGGTCGATCTTCAGGACGGCGAGGTCGGTTTCCGGATCGCTGCCGATCACGCGGGCCAGGGTTTCCCGACCGTCCTTGAGTGCCACGACGATCTGGTCGGCACCGGTGGTGACGTGGTTGTTGGTCAGGATGTAGCCTTCCGGGCTCATGATCACGCCGGAGCCGAGGCTCGACTCCATACGCTTCTGCTTCGGCGAGTTGTCACCGAAGAAGCGGCGGAACTGCGGGTCTTCGAACAGCGGATGGCTTGGTTTGTTGATGACCTTGGTGGTGTAGAGGTTGACCACCGAAGGCGCGGCGATGGTCACTGCGTCCGCATAGGACACCGGCCCCTGCTGCGTGCTGGTGGTCTGCGGGGCCTGTTGCAGGTTGACGTCGAGGCTCGGAAGCCCGACCCACTGCGGGTAACGCTGAATAATCAACAGAGCGATAAGCACACCGGCCAACAACGGCCAGCCGAAAAAACGCAGCGCCTTGAGCATTAAGCACGTCCTGGAAAAGTTGCAGGCGGGGTCAGACCGCCCATAATGTCGCGCATTATACGAGGCCGCGCGTGCCTCTGAACGGGATTTTCAGGAGTCTTTTATGGCCGTTGCCCTCAGTACCCTGGTCGAAGAAGCCGACCGTTACCTCGGCAGTGCGAAAATTGCCGATTATTGCCCCAACGGCCTGCAGGTCGAGGGCCGCCCGCAGGTGATGCGCATCGTCAGCGGCGTCACGGCCAGCCAGGCGCTGCTTGATGCCGCCGTCGAGGCCGAGGCCGATCTGGTGCTGGTGCATCACGGTTACTTCTGGAAGGGCGAGAACCCGTGCATCACCGGCATGAAGCAGCGCCGCCTGAAAACTTTGCTCAAGCACGACATCAGTCTGCTGGCGTATCACCTGCCGCTGGATCTGCACCCGGATGTCGGCAACAACGTGCAGTTGGCCCGGCAGCTCGACATCACCGTCGAAGGGCCGCTGGATCCGGACAATCTGAAGATCGTCGGCCTGGTCGGTTCGCTGGACGAGCCGGTGACCGCCCGCGACTTCGCCCGACGTGTGCAGGAACGCATGGGCCGCGAGCCGCTGCTCATCGAAGGCAGTGCAATGATCCGTCGCGTCGGCTGGTGCACCGGCGGCGGGCAGGGCTACATCGACAACGCCATTGCCGCCGGCGTTGATCTGTTTATCAGTGGTGAGGCTTCCGAGCAGACCTTCCACAGCGCCCGCGAGAACGACATCAGCTTCATCGCCGCCGGCCACCACGCCACTGAACGCTACGGCGTGCAGGCGCTGGGCGACTATCTGGCGAAACGCTTTGCCCTGGAACACATCTTCATCGACTGCCCGAATCCGATCTGACTTCCCCTGAAAGCACCCGAACGGGCGGGCATATTCATATGCTCTTTCGTTCTAGTCCGCGCCCTGATTAGAAGAAGGGCGCTGTGCTAGGATTCCCCGCTCGAACACGGCCCGCTGGCCGTTCATAAGAAAGCTTTCGTGAGTAGCCATGGTCGACAAACTGACGCATCTGAAACAGCTGGAGGCGGAAAGCATCCACATCATCCGCGAGGTGGCCGCCGAGTTCGACAACCCGGTGATGCTGTACTCCATCGGTAAAGACTCCGCCGTGATGCTGCATCTGGCACGCAAGGCGTTCTTCCCGGGCAAACTGCCGTTTCCGGTGATGCACGTCGACACCCGCTGGAAATTCCAGGAGATGTACAAGTTCCGCGACAAGATGGTCGAAGAGCTGGGCCTGGACCTGATCACCCACGTCAACCCGGAAGGCGTTGCGCAGGGCATCAACCCGTTCACCCACGGCAGCGCCAAACACACCGACATCATGAAGACCGAGGGCCTGAAGCAGGCACTCGACAAGCATGGTTTCGACGCAGCTTTCGGCGGCGCCCGTCGCGATGAAGAGAAGTCCCGCGCCAAGGAGCGCGTCTACTCGTTCCGCGACAGCAAACACCGCTGGGACCCGAAGAACCAGCGTCCGGAGCTGTGGAACGTCTACAACGGCAAGGTCAACAAGGGCGAATCCATTCGTGTGTTCCCGTTGTCGAACTGGACCGAGCTGGACATCTGGCAGTACATCTACCTCGAAGGCATCCCGATCGTACCTTTGTACTTCGCCGCCGAACGCGAAGTGATCGAGAAGAACGGCACGCTGATCATGATCGACGACGAGCGCATCCTCGAGCACCTGTCCGACGAGGACAAGGCGCGCATCGTCAAAAAGAAAGTGCGTTTCCGTACCCTTGGCTGCTACCCGTTGACGGGCGCGGTGGAGTCCGAGGCCGAAAGCCTGACGGACATCATTCAGGAAATGCTCCTGACGCGAACTTCCGAGCGCCAGGGCCGGGTCATCGACCACGATGGCGCCGGCTCGATGGAAGACAAGAAACGTCAAGGCTATTTCTAAGGGGCTGTCATGTCGCACGCATCTGATTTGATCAGCGAGGACATCCTCGCCTACCTGGGCCAGCACGAACGTAAAGAGCTGCTGCGCTTTTTGACCTGCGGTAACGTCGATGACGGCAAGAGCACCCTGATCGGGCGCCTGCTGCACGACTCGAAGATGATCTACGAAGATCACCTCGAAGCCATCACCCGCGATTCGAAGAAAGTCGGCACCACCGGTGACGACATCGACCTGGCATTGCTGGTCGACGGCCTGCAGGCCGAGCGTGAGCAGGGCATCACTATCGATGTCGCCTACCGCTATTTCTCCACCGCCAAGCGCAAATTCATCATCGCCGACACCCCCGGTCATGAGCAGTACACCCGCAACATGGCCACCGGTGCGTCCACCTGTGACCTGGCGATCATCCTGGTCGACGCCCGCTACGGCGTGCAGACCCAGACCCGCCGCCACAGCTTCATCGCGTCCCTGCTGGGGATCAAACACATCGTTGTCGCCATCAACAAGATGGACTTGAAGGACTTCGATGAAGGCGTGTTCGAGTCGATCAAGGCCGACTACCTGAAGTTCGCCGAAGGCTTGAAGATGAAGCCGACCAGCATGCACTTCGTGCCGATGTCCGCTCTGAAGGGCGACAACGTGGTGAACAAGTCCGAGCGCTCGCCGTGGTACACCGGCCAGTCGCTGATGGAAATCCTCGAGACCGTGGAAGTGGCGGGTGACCGCAACTTCACCGATCTGCGTTTCCCGGTGCAGTACGTCAACCGTCCGAACCTGAACTTCCGCGGTTTCGCCGGCACCCTGGCCAGCGGCATCGTCAAGAAGGGCGACGAAGTCGTGGTCTTGCCGTCGGGCAAGAGCAGCCGTGTGAAATCCATCGTCACCTTCGAAGGTGAACTGGAACACGCAGGTCCCGGTCAGGCCGTGACGCTGACCATGGAAGACGAAATCGACATCTCCCGTGGCGACCTGCTGGTACACGCCGACAACGTTCCGCCGGTGACCGACAGCTTCGAAGCGATGCTGGTGTGGATGGCTGAAGAGCCTATGCTGCCGGGCAAGAAATACGACATCAAACGCGCCACCAGTTACGTGCCAGGCTCCATCGCCAGCATCGTCAACAAGGTCGACGTCAACACGCTGGAAGAAGGCCCTGCGAGCGCGTTGCAGCTCAACGAAATCGGCAAGGTGAAGATTGCGCTCGACGCGCCGATCGCCCTCGACGGTTACGACAGCAACCGCACCACGGGTGCCTTCATCGTCATCGACCGTTTGACCAACGGCACCGTCGGCGCCGGCATGATCGTCGCCCAGCCAGTGACTCATGGCACGGCCACGCACCATGGCAAGCTGGCTCATGTAGCGACCGAAGAGCGCGCCCAGCGTTTCGGTCAGCAACCGGCGACTGTGCTGTTCAGCGGCCTGTCCGGCGCAGGCAAGAGCACGCTGGCGTACGCAGTCGAACGCAAGCTGTTCGACATGGGACGTGCGGTGTTTGTACTCGATGGCCAGAATCTGCGTCACGACCTGAATAAAGGTCTGCCGCAGGATCGTGCCGGTCGCACCGAGAACTGGCGTCGTGCCGCGCACGTGGCGCGTCAGTTCAACGAAGCTGGTTTGCTGACGCTTGCTGCGTTCGTCGCGCCGAGTGCCGAAGGTCGTGAACAAGCGAAGGATCTGATCGGCAAGGAGCGTCTGCTGACGGTCTATGTCCAGGCCTCGCCAACCGTCTGCGCCGAGCGTGATCCGCAAGGTTTGTATGCTGCGGGTGGCGATAACATTCCGGGTGAGTCGTTCCCGTATGACGTGCCGCTGGATGCTGATCTGGTGATCGATACCCAGTCGCTGTCGCTGGATGAAAGCGTGAAGCAGGTGCTGGATCTGCTGCGCAAGCGTGGCGCGATTTAAGCGTTAGCTGCCAGTAAAAAGCCCGTCGATGAGTGATTATCGGCGGGTTTTTTTTGGGGGTGTTTGGGGTGAATATCCGTTTCTGCGGGTGTTGCGGTTGGCGGTTTCGCCCTTACGGCGAGTCACTTTGGCAAACGCCCCAAAGTAACCAAAGGTCTGGGCCCCGGCGTTCGGCACCTCGCTTTGGCTCGGTGTTCCTTCGTTCCGGGATTCATCCGGGGGCATCGCCTACGGTTTGCTTCGCTGCACCTCCTCTCGATGTGTTTGGCTTCGCCAAACGGCGCTACGCGCCCACCCCCGGATAAATCCCTCCACTCAGCCTTCCGATGGGGCCGGCACGTCAAAAGCGGTACTCGAGCTAACGCTCATCGTGTTGAGTGGTGAGGGGTGGAAGCCGGCCTTTTTCTGTCGGGGGCTCCCTCAGGGGTATCTGCGTCGGTTCGGATACTCGCGATGCATCTGCTCCAGCAGCGCATCCTTGTCCTGCCACAGCTGATTGATCCAGCCCTGGAATTGCAGGCGGTATTCGCCGTCCTGGTCGTAGTTCTTGCCGATGAATTGCGGTGGGATCTTCAGTTCCTCAAAATGCACCACCACATCCCGCACATTGCCGCACAGCAGGTCCCAGAAGCCGGGACGTCCACCCGGGTAGTGGATGGTCACGTTGACGATCGATTCCAGCTGTTCGCCCATCGCATCCAGCACGAAGGCGATGCCGCCGGCCTTGGGCTTGAGCAGGTATTTGAACGGCGATTGCTGCTGCGCATGCTTGCCTTCGGTGAAGCGCGTACCTTCGACGAAGTTGAAGATGCCCACCGGGTTGTCGCGGAATTTCGCGCAAGTCTTGCGGGTGGTTTCCAGATCCTTGCCTTTCTTTTCCGGGTGCTTCTCCAGATAAGCCTTGGAGTAGCGCTTCATGAAAGGAAAGCCCAGCGTCCACCACGCCAGACCAATCACCGGCACCCAGATCAGTTCCTGCTTGAGAAAGAACTTCAGCGGCTGGATACGACGGTTGAGCACGTATTGCAGAACCAGGATGTCGACCCAGCTCTGATGATTGCTGGTGATCAGGTACGAGTGTTGATAGTCCAGGCCTTGCAGGCCGCTGAGGTGCCAGCGGGTGCGGCGCACCAGGTTCATCCAGCCTTTGTTGTTGCTGATCCAGGCTTCGTGGGTATGGCTCATCAGCCAGCGCGAAGCGCGGCGTGCGAGGTCGAACGGCAGCACTTTGATCAGCGCCACGAGAAACAGGAACGAGCACAGCAAAATGGTGTTCAGCGCCAACAGAAGCGCGGCGATCACGCCGCGCAGGGTGGCTGGGAGAAAAGCCAGCATCGGGTCAGATATCCAGAGGTCGGTTGGCCGCCTGAATCGCGGTCAGGGCGATGGTGTAGACGATGTCGTCGACCTGCGCGCCGCGCGGCAGATCGTTTACCGGTTTGCGCAGGCCTTGCAGCATCGGGCCGAGGCTGACGCAATCGGCACTGCGCTGCACGGCCTTGTGCGTGGTGTTGCCGGTGTTCAGGTCGGGGAACACGAACACCGTGGCGCGACCGGCCACCTGGCTGTTCGGCGCCAGTTGCCGGGCCACGGTTTCGTTGGCGGCGGCGTCGTACTGCAACGGCCCGTCGATCAGCAGCGAGTGCTGTTGTTCGTGAGCGAGCAGGGTGGCCTCGCGGACTTTTTCGACTTCCTCGCCGGTGGCCGATTCGCCGCTGGAGTAGCTGATCATCGCCACCCGTGGGGTGATGCCGAACGCGGCGGCCGAGTCGGCGCTTTGCAGGGCGATCTCGGCCAGTTCGCTGGCGCTCGGGTGCGGGTTCATCACGCAGTCGCCGTAGACCAGCACTTCTTCGGGGAACAGCATGAAGAACACCGACGACACCAGCGTACAGCCCGGCGCCGTCTTGATCAGTTGCAAGGCCGGGCGGATGGTGTTGGCGGTGGTGTTGATGATGCCGGAGACCAGCCCATCGACTTCATCCAGTGCCAGCATCATGGTGCCGATCACCACGGTGTCTTCCAGTTGTTGCTCGGCCATTGGTGCGTTGAGGCTTTTGCTCTTGCGCAGGGCGACCATTGGTTCGACGTAGCGCTCGCGGATCAGATCCGGGTCGAGAATTTCCAGTCCCGGCGGTAACACGATTCCCTGGGCCCGGGCCACGGCTTCGACGTCTGCCGGTTTGGCCAGCAACACGCAACGGGCGATCCCGCGCTCCTGACAGATCGCCGCCGCTTGCACGGTGAGCGGCTCGCTGCCTTCGGGCAGGACGATGCGCTTGTTCGCCGATTGTGCACGCTGAATCAGTTGATAACGGAACACCGCCGGCGACAGGCGCATTTCTCGCGGCGTACCGCAGCGCTGGTGCAGCCAGTTGGCATCCAGATGACTGGCGACGAAATCGGTGATGATCTCCGCACGCTCGCGGTCATCGACAGGAATTTCCTTGTTCAGGCCGTTGAGCAGGTTTGCAGTGTCGTAGGAGCCGGTGCTCACCGATAGCACCGGCAAGCCGGCCTGCAATGCGCCACGGCACAGGTCCATGATGCGCGGGTCGGGCAGGGTGTCGCTGGTCAGCAGCAGGCCCGCCAGCGGCACGCCGTTGATCGCGGCGAGGCTGACGGCGAGGATGATGTCGTCACGATCGCCGGGGGTCACTACCAATACGCCGGGCTTGAGCAGGTCCACGGTGTTGCGCATGGTGCGCGCGCAAATGATGGTCTTGGTCATGCGCCGGGTTTCGTAGTCGCCGGCGTTGAGCACCTGGGCGCCCATCAGGTCGGCGACGTCACGGGTGCGCGGGGCATTGAGTTCCGGCTGGAACGGAATGCAGCCGAGCAGGCGGAAATCACCGCTGCGCAGCAACGGCGAATGCTCTTTCAGGCGCGCAGCGAAGGCGTCCATGCTTTCGTCGGTCTTGACCTTGTTGAGGATCACGCCGAGGACTTTCGGGTCTTTCGGCCCGCCGAACAGTTGCGCCTGCAACTCGACGCGGCCGGACAGTTCGGTCAGCACTTCGTTTTCCGGGGCCGAGACCAGAATCACCTCGGCATCCAGGCTCTTGGCCAGGTGCAGGTTGACCCGCGCGGCATAGCTGGCGCTGCGGGTCGGCACCATGCCTTCGACGACCAGCACGTCTTTGCCAATGGCCGCCTGCTGGTAGAGCGCAATGATTTCTTCGAGCAATTCGTCGAGCTGACCGTCGCCGAGCATCCGCTCGACGTGGGCCAGGCCCAGTGGCTGCGGCGGTTTCAGGCCGTGGGTGCGGGCCACCAGTTCGGTGGAACGCTCAGGGCCGGTGTCACCCGGGTGCGGCTGGGCAATCGGTTTGAAAAAGCCGACTTTCAGCCCGGCCCGTTCCAGCGTGCGCACCAGCCCGAGGCTGATGGAGGTCAGACCCACACCAAAATCGGTGGGCGCGATAAAAAAAGTTTGCATGCGGATTCTCTAAGGGTGCATGGCAAGGGCGTTGGCCTATGGCTGGCCTTCCACCGGTTTTTCAGGCGTCAAGGTTAGCGCTAACCGAGCCTTGAGCGCACCAACCGCAAGCAAAGGGTTGGCCTATTTTTTCAATACGTTGCGTTGCGTCCAGCACCCATGCCCGCGACTGCCATGGCGGCTGGTGACGCAAGTGCTGGGTGTGGCCGCAGGAAAGTTCGGCCACCCAGTGACCGTCCTCGTCCTGATGGAAGCCTGTGATCGTCGAATCCCGTTTGTCAGGGTTGTGTTCGCTTTCGAGCGATTGCTTCGCTAAACTTGGCCTTTCTATATTCTTATGCAAAAGGTCTCGCCCCATGCTGATCGCCGCCAATAAGGCTGTCTCCATCGACTATACCCTGACCAACGACGCTGGTGAGGTCATCGACAGCTCCGCCGGCGGCGCTCCGCTGGTTTACCTGCATGGCGCAGGCAACATCATCCCGGGCCTGGAAAAAGCTCTGGAAGGCAAAGAAGTCGGCAACGAGCTGGAAGTTTCCGTCGAGCCGGAAGATGCCTACGGCGAATACGCTGCCGAACTGGTCAGCACCCTGAGCCGCAGCATGTTCGAAGGCGTTGACGAGCTGGAAGTCGGCATGCAGTTCCACGCTTCGGCGCCGGACGGCCAGATGCAGATCGTCACCATTCGTGACCTGGACGGCGACGACGTCACCGTTGATGGCAACCACCCGCTGGCAGGTCAGCGCCTGAACTTCAAAGTGAAGGTCGTTGCCATTCGTGACGCCAGCCAGGAAGAAATCGCTCATGGCCACGTCCATGGCGAAGGTGGCCATCACCACTGATTTTCTGCGCTAAGCTTTCGAGTACTGGAGAGGCGCCCGAGGGCGCCTTTTTAGTCCGCGGCTGTCCTTGGTGGCCTCGCCAAGTGGCTGTTTCGAGTAGAAAACGGGAATCTGGAGTTCGTCATGAGTGCTTTTCACGACCTTAAGTTGACAGCCCTGGATGGCCAGGAGCTACCGCTGGCACCCTTCAAGGGCCAAGTCGTGCTGGTGGTCAACGTCGCCTCCAAATGCGGCTTGACCCCACAGTACGCGGCGCTGGAAAACCTCTATCAGCAATACAAAGGCAAAGGCTTCAGTGTTCTCGGCCTGCCGTGCAACCAGTTTGCCGGGCAGGAACCGGGCAGCGAGCAGGAGATTCAGGAATTCTGCAGCCTCAACTATGGCGTGAGTTTTCCGTTGTCGAAAAAGCTCGAAGTCAACGGTCACGACCGTCATCAGCTGTACCGTCTGCTGGCGGGCGAGGGCGCCGAATTTCCCGGTGACATCACCTGGAATTTCGAGAAGTTCCTGCTCGGCAAGGACGGTCGTGTGCTGGCGCGGTTCTCGCCACGCACGGCGCCGGATGATCCTTCGGTGATCACGGCGATTGAAAAAGCCCTGAGCTGAAACGCGAAAATCGCAGCCCTCGAGCTGCGATTTTTTTTGCCTGCCTTTTGACCCTTAATCATTCAGATCAATAGTGCTATCGGTTGGGTGGAACTACACATATTATCGCCGTCATATGAATCACCTGTCCGTCGATGATCTTTTCGTGGAGCCCCACATGCCCGTTCAAGCCCTGTTCAAACCGTTCCAGCTCGGTGCCCTCGAACTGCCGACCCGTGTGGTCATGGCGCCGATGACCCGTTCGTTCTCTCCGGGCGGCGTACCCAATTCCAAAGTGATCGAGTATTACCGTCGTCGTGCAGCGGCCGGTGTCGGCTTGATCATCACCGAGGGCACCACCGTCGGCCACCTGGCCTCCAACGGTTACCCGAATGTGCCGCAGTTCTTCGGCGAAGCAGCACTGGCGGGCTGGAAGAAAGTCGTCGACGCCGTGCACGCCGAGGGCGGCAAGATCGTTCCGCAACTGTGGCACGTCGGCAGCGTTCGCCGTATCGGCACCGAGCCCGATGCCAGCGTGCCGGGTTATGGCCCGACCGAGAAACTCAAGGACGGTCAGGTCGTGGTGCACGGCATGACCAGGCAGGACATCCAGGACGTGATCGCGGCATTCGCCCAAGCGGCGAAAGATGCCCAAAGCATCGGCATGGACGGCGTGGAGATCCACGGCGCCCACGGTTATCTGATCGACCAGTTCTTCTGGGAAGGCAGCAACCAGCGCACCGACGAATACGGCGGCAGCCTGGCCAACCGTTCGCGTTTTGCCATCGAGCTGATCCAGGCTGTGCGTGCTGCAGTGGGCGAAGGTTTCCCGATCATCTTTCGCTTCTCGCAGTGGAAGCAGCAGGATTACACCGCACGTCTGGTGCAAACCCCCCAGGCGCTGGGCGAGTTCCTCAAGCCGTTGTCCGACGCAGGCGTGGACATTTTCCACTGTTCGACGCGGCGTTTCTGGGAGCCGGAATTCGACGGTTCCGAACTGAACCT